>NZ_BCPO01000022.1:0-41091 GCF_016586105.1 Burkholderia sp. E168m15 | reverse complement strand
ATTGCATCGAAAACGAAGCCCCCCGCTCAGCGCCCGCCCGCCTTCGGCACATTGTCCGACTGCTTCCCGCGCACGAGCTTCCACACCGCACCCAGCGCGACCGGCACAATCGCCGCGCCGATCCCGACCAGCACGATCACGTTCAGGTACTGGCGGATGAACGGAATGTTGCCGAAGAAATAGCCGAGCAGCACGAGCAGCAGCACCCACACCAGCGCGCCGATCACGTTGAACAACTGGAAGCGCGCGACGCTCATCGACGAAGCCCCCGCGACGAACGGCGCGAACGTGCGCACGACCGGGATGAAGCGCGCGAGTACGATCGTCTTGCCGCCGTGCTTGTCGTAGAACGAGTGGGTCTTCTGCAGCGCGGCGCGATCGAGGAACCGCTCGAGCACCGGGATATGCGTATTGAACACCTTCGGGCCAACCCAGCGGCCGATCAGGTAGTTCACGGTGTTGCCGGAAATCGCCGCGACGAGCAGCAGCACGATCAGCAGGCCGACGTTCATTTCGCCCGTGGCCGCGAACGCGCCACCGATGAACAGCAGCGAATCGCCGGGCAGGAACGGGAACACGACGAGCCCCGTCTCGCAGAACACGATCAGGAACAGGACAAGATAGACCCACGCGCCGTACTGCCGGATGAAATCGCCGAGGAAAGCGTCGATATGCAGGACAAGGTTGACGAAATGAAGCAGCGTATCCAAATGCGATTCCTCGAAGGCGATGGGGCCGGAACGGCCGAACAGGCCAGACATGGCCGAGGCGCCCGCCTGTCAAGGCGGCGCGTGCAACGGGGTGATGATACCGAAACTACCTTAAGGCTCCGTGAAAAAACGTAACGGCCGGCCCCGCCGGCACGCGTTCGCCGCCTCGCTATAATTCGGCCATGTCCGATATCACCGAAACGGCCGCGGGCGCCGCGCCCGCCCCCGCCGCGCGCCCGCTGCGCGCGATCCAGCCCCTGCCCGACCAGCTGATCAGCCAGATCGCCGCCGGCGAGGTCGTCGAACGCCCGGCGTCGGTCGTCAAGGAGCTGCTCGAGAACGCGATGGACGCCGGCGCGACGACGCTGCGCATCGTGCTCGAAGAAGGCGGCGTCAAGCGCATCTCGATCACCGACGACGGCTGCGGGATTCCGCCGGACCAACTGGCGCTCGCGCTGATGCGCCACGCGACCAGCAAGATCCGCTCGCTCGAGGAGCTCGAGGCAGTCGCGACGCTGGGTTTTCGGGGCGAAGCGCTCGCGTCGATCGCGTCGGTGGCCGAAATGTCGATCACGAGCCGGACGGCCGACGCCGCGCATGCGATGAAGATCGATGCGCAGACGGGCGTGCTGTCGCCCGCTGCCGGCTCGATCGGCACGACGATCGAGGTGCGCGAGCTGTACTTCAACACGCCCGCGCGGCGCAAGTTCCTGAAGAGCGAGCAGACCGAATTCGGCCACTGCCTGGAAATGATCCGTCGCGCGGCGCTCGCGCGGCCGGACGTCGCGATCTCGGTGCTGCACAACGGCAAGGCCGTCGAGCACTGGAACGCGACCGAGCCCGCGCAGCGCGTCGCGAAGATCCTCGGCGAGAGCTTCGCGACCGCGCACCTGCCGCTCGACGAGCAGGCCGGCCCGCTCGCCGTCTACGGCTGCGCCGGCCTGCCGACCGCGAGCCGCGGGCGCGCCGACCAGCAGTATTTCTTCGTGAACGGCCGCTTCGTGCGCGACAAGCTGCTGACGCACGCGGTGCGCGCGGCCTACGAGGACGTGCTGCACGGCGACCGCTACCCGTCATACGTGCTGTTCCTCGATCTGCCGCCCGAAGCCGTCGACGTGAATGTGCACCCGTCGAAGATCGAAGTACGGTTCCGCGATTCGCGCTCGATCCACCAGTACGTGTTCCACGCGGTCCAGCGCGCGCTCGCGCGCCACGCGGGCGCGTCGCCGGAAACCACCGCGGGCGGCCATGCCGCGCATCTCGAACCGGCCCCGCGCGGGCCGGCATCGTTCCTCGACACACCGCTCGGTCAGAGTCCGGGCGGCGCCGGCGGCATTGGCGGTAGCGGCTTCTCGTCGCCATCGTCTTCATCGTCGGCGGGCAACACCTGGATGCGCCAGGCGCGAATGACGCAGGGCACGCTGCCCGTCGCGCAGCCGCTCGCGCTCTACGACGCGCTGTTCGGCCGCAAGGACAGCGGCGCGGGCACGCCGGACGGCACGACGCTCATCGCCCGCGATGTGGCCGATTCGACCGACGCGCCGGCCGCGCCGCTGCCGGGCTTCGCCTCGGCGCCGCTCGCCGCCGGCGCGCACGACGAGCAGCCGCTCGGCTTCGCGCTCGGCCAGATCCACGGCATCTACGTGCTCGCGCAGAATGCGTACGGGCTCGTGATCGTCGACATGCACGCGGCCCACGAACGAATCCTGTACGAGCAGTTCAAGAACGCGCTCGCCGACCGCACGGTCGCCGTGCAGTCGCTGTTGCTGCCGATCTCGATGACGGCCACGCCGGTCGAGATCGGCACGGTCGAGGAAGAGCGCGACACGCTCGAATCGCTCGGCTTCGACCTCGCGGTGCTGTCGCCGACGACGCTCGCGATCCGCGCGGTGCCGGCGCTGCTGAAGGACGCCGACCTGCAGTCGCTCGCGCGCGCGGTGCTCGCCGACCTGCATGCGTTCGGCGGCTCGCGCGTGCTCACCGAGCGCCAGCACGAACTGCTCGGCACGCTCGCGTGCCATCACGCGGTGCGCGCGAACCGGCGCCTGACGCTCGACGAGATGAACGCGCTGCTGCGCCAGATGGAGGCGACCGAGCGCGCGGACCAGTGCAATCACGGCCGGCCGACCTGGTATCAGCTCACGCTGAACGATCTCGACCGTCTCTTCATGCGCGGGCAATGAGCGCTTCTTCGCAGTCCCGTCCGCAGTCCCGCCCGACGACGATCGCCTGCCTGCTCGGCCCCACCGCTTCCGGCAAAACCGCGGCGGCGCTGGCGCTCGCCGCGCGCCGTCCGATCGAGATCGTCAGCGTCGATTCGGCGCTCGTCTACCGCGACATGGATATCGGCACCGCGAAACCGTCGCGCGACGAGCGCGCGAGCGTGCCGCATCACCTGATCGACATCATCGACCCGGCCGACGCGTATTCGGCCGCGGAATTCCGCGCCGACACGCTCCGGCTGATCGGCGAGATCCTCGCGCGGGGCCGCACGCCGCTGCTCGCCGGCGGCACGATGCTGTACTACAAGGCGCTGACGCAAGGGCTCAACGACTTGCCGGGCGCCGACCCGGAAGTCCGCGCGGCACTCGACGCCGACGCCGCGCGCGACGGCTGGCCCGCGCTGCACGCGCGGCTCGCGCAGGTCGATCCCGACACGGCCGCGCGGCTCGCGCCGAACGATTCGCAGCGAATCCAGCGTGCGCTCGAAATCTTCATGCTGAGCGGGCAGCCGATGTCGGCGCTGCTCGCCGCGCCGCGCCGCACGGACGATGCGGCCGCCGCGTACCGCTTCGTGCCGGTCGCGCTCGAGCCATCGGACCGCGCGGTGCTGCACGCGCGGATCGCGCAGCGCTTCGACGCGATGCTCGACGCGGGCTTCATCGACGAAGTCGAACGGCTGCGGCGCCGCGACGATCTCCATCCCGACCTGCCGTCGATGCGTTGCGTCGGCTACCGGCAGGCGTGGGAATTCCTCGACGGCGATACCGACTACCGGACGATGCGCGACAAGGGCATCTTCGCGACCCGCCAGCTGTGCAAGCGCCAGATCACATGGCTGCGCGCGATGCCGGAGCGGATCGTGGTCGACTGCATCGCGCCGGATTCGACGGCCCGCGCGCTCGACGCGCTCGAACGCGTGCTCGACGGCCGCACGCCGGACTAGCCGCTCAGCCCGCCCGACGCGCCGCAAGGCGCGCGCGCGCGCCGTCGACGATCCATGCGATACCGCGCTCGAACGCTTCGTCGCCGCTGCGCTCGCGCAGCGCGGCCCAGCCTTGCGCGAACAACGGGTATTCGGCTGCATCCGGCAGCAGCGCATCGGTGTCGCCGTCCGGCCGCGCCTGCTCTTCCAGCACCCATCCGACCACGAAGCGCCCGATCGCGACCATCACGTCGACCGCCTCGTCCGGCTTGAAACCCGCTTCACCGAGCAGCGCGACCTTGCGTTCGATCGAACTGAAATGCAGCGCGCGCGGTCGCGTGCCGGCGTGCAGGCGCGCGCCGTCGCGATAGGCGAGCAGCGCGCGGCGAAAACTGCGCGCGTTCTCGGCGAGCCATGCATCCCATACGTCGCCTGGCCGCGGCAGCGACTCACCGTGGCGCTCCAGCATGATCGCCTCGGCCATCGCGTCGAGCAGCTCGGCCTTGTTCCTGAAATGCCAGTACAGCGTCGGCGACTGCACGCCGAGCCGCTCGGCGAGCCGCCGCGTGGACAGCCCGTCGATCCCCACCTCATCCAGCAATTCGAGCGCCGCGCGCAATACCGTGTCGCGCGTCAGTCGCGCGCCTGTGTCCTTCATCTCTATCACCGATAGGGAAACTGTGGAATACTGCGCACTCTATCATCGATAGAGTGATGCTCTTGAACCCGTCCCTGATTGCCATCCTGGCCACGGTCCTGCTCGACGCGATCGGCGTCGGGATCGTGATGCCGATCCTGCCCGGGCTGCTGCGCTCGCTCGCCGCCGCGGGCAGCACCGACACCCACTACGGCATCCTGCTCGCGCTGTACGCGTTCGCGCAGTTCCTGTGCGCGCCGCTGCTCGGCGCGCTGAGCGACCGTTTCGGCCGCCGCCCGGTGCTGCTCGCGTCGCTGGCCGGCGCCGCGCTCGACTATCTGCTGATGGCGCTCGCGCCGACACTCGCGTGGCTTTACGTCGGCCGGCTGATCGCGGGCATCACCGGCGCGAACGTCGCGGTCGCGACCGCGTACGTGACCGACGTGACGGCCGAGCCCGACCGCGCACGGCGCTTCGGCCAGCTCGGCGCGATGATGGGCATCGGCTTCATCGCCGGCCCGTTGATCGGCGGGCTGCTCGGCGTGCTGCATCTGCGTGCGCCGTTCGTCGCGGCCGCGTTGCTCAACGCGCTGAATCTCCTGCTCGTATGGCGCGTGCTGCCGGAATCGCGGCCGCGTTCTGCCCGCGAAGGCCAGGCGGTCGGCGCGCTCAACCCGTTCGCGAGCCTGCGCCGGCTGAGCGGCGCGCCCGCGCTCGCGCCGCTGGTCGGCATCTACGTGATCGTGGCGCTCGTGTCGCAGGCGCCAGCGACGCTGTGGATTCTCTACGGCCAGGAACATTTCGGCTGGTCGACGCCGGTCGCGGGGTTGTCGCTCGCCGGTTACGGCGCATGCCACGCGCTCGCGCAGGCGTTCGCGATCGGGCCGCTGATCGCGCGGCTCGGCGAGCGGCGCGCGCTCGCACTGGGCCTCGCGGGCGATGCGCTCGGGCTGGCGATCATCGCGTTCGCGACCGCCGGATGGGTGCCGTTCGCGCTGCTGCCGCTGTTCGCGGCCGGCGGCATGACGCTGCCGGCATTGCAGGCGATGCTCGCGCGGCAGGTCGACGATGCGCGCCAGGGCGAACTGCAAGGCACGCTGGCGAGCGTGGCGAGCCTGATCGGCGTCGCGGGGCCGCTGGTCGTCACCACGACCTACGCGGCGACGCGTGCGACCTGGCCGGGGCTCGTGTGGGCCGCGGCCGCGCTGCTGTACCTGCTCGTGCCGCCGTTGCTGGCCGGCGCGCGCCCGGCGAACGCGCCGCGAGCGTCCGCATAAGCGTCGGCGTGCGCCGTCGCGCTGAGCCCGCGACCGTCCGAAAAAAAACCGCCCGGATCGCTCCGGGCGGTTTTTCCTGCTGCATCTGTTTGCCGTGCGTCAGACCACGACCGTCTGCGCCTCGCCTTCGCGGGTCGCACGCACGGTGCCGATCTTCCACACCTGTTCGCCGGCGGCGGTCAGGTCGGCGATCGCTGCGTCGGCATCGGCCGCCGACACGATCACGGCCATGCCGATCCCGCAATTGAACACGCGGTGCATTTCCGCGTCGGCGACGCCGCCGTGCTCCTGCAGCCACTTGAACAGCGGCGGCAGCGGCCATGCCTTCTGGTCGAGCTCGGCGGTGAGGCCGTCGCGCAGCACGCGCGGAATATTCTCGACGAGGCCGCCGCCCGTGATGTGCGCCATGCCCTTCACCGACAGCTTCTGCATCAGCGCGAGCAGCGGCTTCACGTAGATGCGCGTGGGCGCCATCAGCGCGTCGGCCAGCGAGCGGCCATGGAAATCGGCGGACAGATCCGGGTTCGCGCGCTCGATGATCTTGCGCACGAGCGAGAAGCCGTTCGAGTGGATGCCGCTCGACGCGAGGCCCAGCACCACGTCGCCTTCGGCGATCGTGCTGCCGTCGATGATCTTGCTCTTCTCGACCGCGCCGACCGCGAAACCGGCCAGATCGTATTCGCCGTCCGGGTACATGCCCGGCATTTCGGCCGTTTCACCGCCGATCAGCGCACAGCCCGACAGTTCGCAGCCCTGCGCGATGCCCTTGACGACCGTGGCGGCCGTGTCGACGTCGAGCTTGCCGCACGCAAAATAGTCGAGGAAGAACAGCGGCTCGGCGCCCTGCACGAGGATGTCGTTGACGCTCATCGCGACCAGATCCTGGCCGACGGTGTCGTGTTTGTTCAGATGAAACGCGAGCTTGAGCTTGGTGCCGACGCCGTCGGTGCCCGACACGAGCACGGGCTCCTTGTACTTCTTCGGCACTTCGAACAGCGCGCCGAACCCGCCGATGCCGCCGAGCACGCCGTCGCGCAGGGTTTTCTTCGCAAAAGGCTTGATCTTGTCGATGAGCGCGTCGCCTGCGTCGATGTCGACACCTGCGTCGCGATAGGACAGACCCTGAGCGTCGGGAGCGGATTTCGGAGGATTCATGGGGGAATGCGAGAAGGTCGGTAAAATGCGATTTTACCCGAAGCCGGCCCGTTGGCCGGAATTCCCAGCACCGAATCGTCAGGGATTGCATCTTGGTCAACACGTCCCCGTTTTCATCGCCGGGCGAAGCGCGCCGAAACCCGCGCCGCGCCGCCGTGCGTACGGTCGCGCGTGAAGCCAGCCGAGGCGCCTTCCCCCGCGCGTGCCCGGCGTACGGCGCGCGTTTTTTCAACCGATCCGCATTGTGACTGCTGTGTCCCGTCAACTGACGCTCGATCTCGGCACGCCGCCGCCCGCCACGTTCGACAACTTCATCATGAGCGACGAGAACGACGAGCTCGTCACGCGCCTGCAGAAGCTCGATCTCGCGCTCGCGGCCGGCCCCGTGCCGGACCGGTCGTTCTACATCTGGGGCGAGCCGGGCAGCGGCCGCACCCACCTGCTGCAGGCGCTCGTGAGCGACGCGTCGTACGGCTATGCGCGCTACCTGACGCCGCAGAGCCCGCTCGGCGCGTTCACGTTCGACCCGCGCATCGGCATCTATGCGATCGACGACTGCGACCGGATGAGCGACACGCAGCAGGTCGCGCTGTTCAATCTGTTCAACGAAGTGCGCGCGCACCCGTCGAGCGCGTTCGTCGCGGCGGGCCCGGCGGCGCCGCTCGCGCTCGACGTGCGCGAGGATCTGCGCACGCGCCTCGGCTGGGGGCTCGTGTTCCACCTGTCGCCGCCGTCCGACGCCGGCAAGATCGCCGTGCTCAAGCTCGCGGCGAAGGAGCGCGGGATCGCGCTCACCGACGACATCGCCGCGTACCTGCTGACCCATTTCCGCCGCGACATGCCGAGCCTGATGGCCCTGCTCGACGCGCTCGACCGCTTCTCGCTCGAGCAAAAGCGAGCGGTCACGCTGCCGCTGCTGCGCCGGATGCTCGCGCGTCCCGGCGACGACATCACACCACCGGGCACGGGCCTGAACCGCTTCGAGTAAAATGCGCTTCCATGACTAATCTGGCACTCTTTGACCTCGATCACACGCTGATCCCGACCGATAGCGACCACGAATGGGGTCGCTTCATGGTGAAGCTCGGCATCGTCGACGCGGAAAGCTTCTCGCGTCAGAACGACCAGTTCTTCGCCGACTACAAGGCCGGGCAGCTCGACATCCATGCGTACCTGTGCGCGATGCTCACGCCGCTCGCGAAGTATTCGCGCGCGCAGCTGGCCGAATGGCACGAGCAGTACATGCACGAGGTGATCCGGCCGGCGATGACGCCCGCCGCGCTCGAACTGGTACGCAAGCACCTCGATGCAGGCGACCTGTGCTGCGTCGTGACGGCGACCAACGAATTCATCACGCGCCCGATCGCGACCGCGTTCGGCGTCGACACGCTGATCGCGTGCGAGGTCGAAACGACCGACGGGCATCCCGATTCGCCGTACACGGGCCGGCCGACCGGCACGCCGAGCTATCGCGAAGGCAAGATCGTGCGCACCGAAGCCTGGCTCGCGTCGCTCGGCAAGCATTGGGACGACTTCGAACACAGCTATTTCTACAGCGACTCGCACAACGACATCCCGCTGCTCGAGAAAGTCACCGACCCGATCGCGACCAACCCTGACGACACGCTGCGCGCGCATGCAAGCAACCGCGGCTGGCATATCCTCGATCTCTTCTGAACGTCGTGATCAAAAAATTCATTCGCAAGCTCCTCGGCCAGGACGAAACCGAGCAAACGCATCCCGCAGCGGCCCCGGCCGACGAAGCGGCCCCTGCTGCCCCGCGCGCCCCGAAGGGCGCCCGCGGCGGCGGCGCGAAGAGACCGCGCAGCAACCATGAGCCGACCGTCGTGCCGGCCAGCGTGCACGGCATCAACCCGGCGCTGATCTCGAAGAACGCGGTGCGCGTGACCGACACGCTGCAGCAGGCGGGTTTCCGCGCGTTCATCGTCGGCGGCGCCGTGCGCGACCTGCTGCTCGGCATCGCGCCGAAGGATTTCGACGTCGCGACCGACGCGACGCCGACCGAGGTGCAGCGCCTGTTCCGCCGCGCGCGCCTGATCGGCCGCCGCTTCCAGATCGTCCACGTGCAGTTCGGCCAGGACCTGATCGAGGTGTCGACGTTCCGCGCGCTGGTCGACGCGCCGCCCGAGGCGGCCACGGCCACGGCCGAGCCGCCGCGGCGCCTGAAGCGTGACGAACTCGATCGCCGCACGCATGCGGTCGACGCGAGCGGCCGCGTGCTGCGCGACAACGTGTGGGGCGAGCAGCACGAGGACGCCGCACGCCGCGACTTCACGATCAACGCGATGTACTACGACCCGTCGACGCAGACGGTGCTCGACTACCACGACGGGATGGCCGACGTACGCGCCCGCCTGTTGCGGATGATCGGCGATCCGGCCACGCGCTTTCGCGAGGATCCGGTGCGGATGCTGCGCGTCGTGCGCTTCGCGGCGAAGCTCGGCTTCGAGATCGAGCCGCATACGCGCGAGCCGATCCACGCGCTCGCCGACCTGATCAACAACGTGCCCGCCGCACGCCTGTTCGACGAAATGCTGAAGCTGCTGCTGTCGGGCCACGCGCTCGCGTGCCTGCAGCGGCTGCGCAAGGAAGGCCTGCATCACGGGCTGCTGCCGCTGCTGGACGTCGTGCTCGAACAGCCGCAGGGCGAGAAATTCATCACGCTCGCGCTGAACAACACCGACGCGCGCGTGCGCGCCGGCAAGCCGGTGTCGCCGGGCTTCCTGTTCGCGACGCTGCTGTGGCACGACATGCGCCAGCGCTTCGAGCAATACACGGCCGCAGGCGAAATCCCGGTGCCGGCGCTCCATCGCGCGATGGACGACGTCCTCGACATGCAGACCGAGAAACTCGCGATCCACAAGCGTTACTCGGCCGACATGCGCGAGATCTGGGGCCTGCAGTTGCGCCTCGAGAAGCGCTCGGGCCGCAGCGCGATGCGGCTGCTGGAACACCAAAGGTTTAGAGCGGGGTATGATTTCCTCCTGTTACGCTGCGAATCCGGCGAGCTCGATGCGGAAGTCGGACAGTGGTGGACGGATTTCATCGAAGGCGACGCGGCCGCTCGCGAGGCATTGCTCACGCAGGGCGGCTCGAAGGAAAAATCGCCCCGCAAGCGGCGCCGCCGCGGCGGTGCGCGAAACCGCCAGCAGGGTGAGAGTGCCGCCGAGCAGGCGCCGGACACCGCAGGCGGTACCGCGAGCGGTTCCGACGACTGACGCGCGCGCCGGCGAACGACGTAGGAAGTGATGCCATGACGGTTGCATATATCGGACTGGGGGCGAATCTCGGCGATGCGCGCCAGACCCTGAAGGACGCGGTGGTGTGCCTCGCGCAGCAGCGCACCATCTCGATCCTCGGCAAGTCGAGCCTGTATCGCACGGCGCCTTTCGAAGCGGGCGGCGACGACTACTACAACTGCGTCGTCAAGCTCGACACGACGCTGTCGGCCCGCGAGCTGCTCGCGCTCTGCCAGAAGATCGAACATCACTTCGGCCGCGAGCGCCCGTATCGCAATGCGCCGCGCACGCTCGACCTCGACATCCTGCTGTTCGGCGCCGATTCGATCGACGAACCCGACCTGATCGTCCCGCACCCGCGCCTCACCGACCGCGCATTCGCGCTCGTGCCGCTCGTCGAGATCGAGCCGGCGCTCGACATCCCCGCGCGCGGCCGTGCCGACGCCTTTCTCGCCGCCGTCGCGGATCAGCGCGTCGAAAAGGTGCAAACCTGCCAGTGCCTGATGCAGAAGGCGCTCGCTGCCGGCGAAGACGCCGACAAGACCCGCTGCCGATGAACTCGACTCCGCTGACCGTCACCGCGCCCGACCTGCGCGCCCCGCACCGCTATCTCGTGATCGAAGGGCCGATCGGCGTCGGCAAGACGTCGCTCGCGCGCCTGCTCGGCGAGCGCTGGTCGATGCAGACGCTGCTCGAGCGCCCGCAGGACAATCCGTTCCTCGAACGCTTCTACCGCGACACCGCGCGCTACGCGCTGCCGGTCCAGCTGTCGTTCGCGCTGCAGCGCGCGCAGCAGGCGCGCGAGCTGATCGGCGCGCTCGAAACCGGCCGCCCCGTCATCGCCGATTTCATGCCGCAGAAGAACGACATCTTCGCGCGGCTGAACCTGCCGGAAGACGAGTGGCAGCTGTATCGCTCGGTCGCCGCGCACGTCGACGTGCCGCAGGCGCCGTCGCCCGATCTCGTCGTCTATCTGCAGGCCAGCCCCGAAGTGCTGTTCTCGCGCATCCAGAAGCGCGGGCTGCCGATGGAACTGCAGATCAGCGACGCATACCTGCGCTCGCTGGTCGACGCGTACAACGAATTCTTCTACCACTACGACCGCACGCCGGTGCTGACGGTCGCAGCCGAACACCTGAACCCGCTGGATTCCCCGGAAGATCTCGCCCTGCTGGTCGAGCGCATCGAGACGATGCGCGGCCGCAAGGAATTCTTCGTCAAGGGCGAGACGACGCGCTGACGCGTCCCGCCTGTCGTTCTACCCCCATCGACCCGGATTTCCCATGACCTATCTCCAGGAATCGAGCCGGCCTGCCGTGACGGTACCCAAGCTGCAGGCAATGCGCGACGCCGGCGAGAAGATCGCGATGCTCACCTGCTACGACGCGAGCTTTTCCGCGCTGCTCGATCGCGCCGGCACCGACGTGCTGCTGATCGGCGATTCGCTCGGCAACGTGCTGCAGGGCCACACGACCACGCTGCCCGTGTCGATCGACGACATCGCGTACCACACCGCCTGTGTCGCACGGGCGCAGCCGCGCGCGCTCGTCGTCGCCGATCTGCCGTTCGGCACGTACGGCACGCCGGTCGACGCGTTCGCGAACGCGGTCAAGCTGATGCGCGCGGGCGCGCAGATGGTCAAGCTCGAAGGCGGCGAATGGCTCGCCGACACGATCCGCTTCCTCGTCGAACGCTCGGTGCCCGTCTGTGCGCACCTCGGCCTCACGCCGCAGTCGGTGCATGCGTTCGGCGGCTTCAAGGTTCAGGGCAAGACCGAGGCCGGCGCCGCGCAACTGCTGCGCGATGCGCGCGCGATCGAGGATGCCGGCGCGCAGCTCGTCGTGCTCGAAGCCGTGCCGACGCTCGTCGCGGCCGAAGTCACGCACATGCTGAAGATCCCGACGATCGGCATCGGCGCCGGCGTCGACTGCTCGGGGCAGGTGCTCGTGCTGCACGACATGCTCGGCGTATTCCCCGGCAAGCGGCCGCGTTTCGTGAAGGATTTCATGCAGGGGCAGCCGAACATCCAGGCGGCCGTCGAAGCCTACGTGAGCGCGGTGAAGGATCGGTCGTTCCCCGGCCCCGAACACTCGTTCTGACGTGGAAGACCGGATGTAAAAAAGCGCGGCGCCCTTTGCGGGGCGCCGCGCTTTTTCGTTTGTGCGCCGCGTGGATGAACGAGTTCGTGGCACCGGAGCAAGCATACGGCGCCCGCTCCGTCACCTCGTCACTTCAGCACCGCGTCGAGCGCACCGCGTCGAGCGCACCGCGCAGCGCATTGGTCAGCAGCAGCCCCTGCGCGCGTGCGAGATCGTCGCGCGTCACGACGCGCTCCACGGCCCCGAATGCGGGATCGTCGAGCAGCACCCCGCGCATCACGCCCGGCAGCACGCCGGACGCCAGCGGCGGCGTCACCCACTGGCCGTCGAGCTTCACGAACAAGTTCGAGCGCCCGCCTTCCGTCACCTCGCCGCGCTCGTTGACGAACAGCATGTCGAACCCGCCGAGCGCCTCCGCCGCCTGCCACGCGCGGTCGTATTCGGCCCGGCGCGTGGTCTTGTGCAGCAGCAGTGCATCGCTCGCGCGGGTCGGCGCGAAGCCGTGCGCCGACGCAAGCAGCACACCGACCGGCCCCGCCGGCAGCGGCTTGAGCGGCGCCGCCGTGATGTCGAACGTGCCGTCCTTCGCCAGCGCGAGCTTCATCCGGTACGCGCCGTCGCCGTCGAGCGCCGCACAGCGCGCATCGATCTCGCTGTGTAGCGAGTCAGCATCGAAGCGGAAGCCGAATGCATCGGCGCTGCGCTGCAGCCGCGCGAGATGACGATCGAGATGGCGGATGCCGTCCGCCCGCGTGGCGGCCGTCGTTTCGAACAACTGGAAGCCGGGGTCGGCGTCCGTCAGGAATCGCGCTTTCAATTCGCACTCCGCATATTCGTCGGCCGCGACGCTGTCGAGCACGATGCCCGCGCCGACGCCCATCGTGCCGCGCCGCCGGCCGACGGTGGCGGTGCTCGTGCCGTCCGCGCCGTCCGTGTCGTTGCTGTCGACGTCGACCGCATCGAGCGTCAGCGTCCGGATCGCGACCGACAGGCAGAAATCGCCGCAACCGGCCACGCCGCCGGACGCTGTTGCGCCTGCCTGCCCTGCCTCGTCCTTCGGCGCATCGAGCCAGCCGATCGCACCCGTATAGAGCCCGCGCGGCGTCGACTCGATCGCGTCGATCAATTCCATCGTCTTGTACTTCGGCGCACCGGTGATCGATCCGCACGGAAACAGCGCGCGCAGCATCTGCGCGAACGTCGTGCCGTCGCGCCAGCCGGCTTCGACCGTCGACGTCATCTGCCACACCGACGCATACGGCTCGACGGAGAACAGCGCCGGCACCTTGACGGTGCCCGTGCGCGCGATCCGCGACACGTCGTTGCGCAGCAGGTCGACGATCATCACGTTCTCTGCGCGATTCTTCGGATCGCTCGCGAGGAACGCGGCGGCCGCCGCGTCTTCACCCGGGTCGGCCGAACGCGGCGCGGTGCCCTTCATCGGCCGCGCGCGCAGCACGTCGCCCTGCTTCTCGACGAACAGCTCGGGCGAGCACGATACGACCCACGCGCCGCCGGGCAGCGCGATCAGCGCGCCGTACCGCACGGGCTGGCGCGCGCGCAGCCGCCGGTACAGCGCGAGCGGCGTGCCGAACACGTCGAAATTCAGCCGGTACGTGTAGTTGACCTGATACGAATCGCCCGCGCGCAGCGCGTCGTGCACCGCGCCGATCGCCGCGTCGAACGCATCGCGCGACACGCTCTTCGCGACATGCGCGACACCCGCGATCGACGGCGTTCCGCCCCCGTCCTGCTGCGCGAGCCACGCGTCGACTTCGTCGCGCGACAGCCGCTCGCAGCGCGCATACAGCAAAAAGCGCAGCGGGGCATGGCCCGGCTGCGCCCGTTGCAGGTTGCGTCCGAATGCGTAATCGCCGACGACGACCGCATGCAGCCCGTCGCGCAGATCCTGCGCGAGCGCCGCATCGATGGCGTCGAGCTGCGCCGGGTCCGTGCACACGCGTTCGCGCACGAAGCCCGAATACAAACGACTCGACCGCGCGGACGCGGTCGAGTCGCAATCGTCCAAGAGCGCGAACGACGCGCTCTCGTTGCCTTCAGTCATGCCGTTACTCGAAGAAGCTCTTCACACGGTCGAACCAGCTTTTGCTCTGCGGGCTGTGCCGCGCACCGCCTTCGGCCAGCGACTTCTCGAACTGCTTGAGCAGGTCGCGCTGCTGGTCGGTCAGCTTCACGGGCGTCTCGACCTGCACGTGCACGTACAGATCGCCCGCGATGCTCGAGCGCAGCCCCTTGATGCCCTTGCCGCGCAGGCGGAACGTCTTGCCCGACTGCGTGCCTTCCGGCACCGGGAACGACGCACGGCCGGCCAGCGTCGGCACCTCGATCTCGCCGCCGAGTGCGGCGGTCGTGAACGGGATCGGCATCTGGCAGTGGAGATCGTCGCCGTCGCGCTCGAACACCGAGTGCGGCTTGATGTGGATCTCGACGTACAGGTCGCCCGGCGGCCCGCCGTTGATGCCCGGCTCGCCGTTGCCGGCCGAGCGAATGCGCATCCCGTCGTCGATCCCGGCCGGGATCTTCACTTCGAGCGTCTTGGTTTCCTTCACCTTGCCCGACCCGTGGCAATGCGCGCACGGCTCGGGGATATAGGTGCCCGTGCCGTGACACTTCGGGCAGGTCTGCTGGATGCTGAAGAAGCCCTGCGACATGCGCACCGTGCCCTGGCCATGACAGGTCGGGCAGGTTTCCGGCTTCGTGCCGGGCTTCGCGCCCGACCCGTGGCAGACTTCGCACGACACCCAGCTCGGCACGCGGATCTGCGTGTCGTAGCCGTGCGCGGCCTGCTCGAGCGTGATTTCCATGCTGTAGCGCAGGTCGGCGCCGCGGTACACCTGCGGGCCGCCGCGGCCGCCGCGCGCGGCACCGCCCGCGGCCTGGCCGAAGATGTCGCCGAAGATGTCGCCGAATGCATCCGCGAAGCCGCCGAAACCCTGTGCGCCCGCACCACCCATGTTCGGATCGACGCCCGCGTGGCCGTACTGGTCGTACGCGGCCCGCTTCTGACCATCCGAGAGCATTTCATAGGCTTCCTTCACCTCCTTGAAATGCTCTTCCGCATCCTTGCTGTCCGGATTGCGGTCAGGGTGATACTTCATCGCAAGCTTGCGATATGCCTTCTTGATTTCGTCGTCGCTCGCATTCTTCGCGACGCCCAGAACCTCGTAGTAATCCCGTTTCGCCATATCGATTCACTGTGCCGCCACGCATCGCGCACGCGGCGGCTCCTTTCGCCCGCAGTAAAGTCTCTCGACTCGTCTGGCGCTGCACCGTCCGCGGACGGCTCGCGCAGCACCCGCCAAAAAACAAATGTGCCCGGAGGGCCGCAAGGCCCGCCAGGCGTGGAGTCGATCCGGCCATCCGGAAGGAAAGACAGACCGCTTGTCAGCCGCGCCGCGCGCGTTTTCGCGCGCGCGGCGTACGGTGTCGTTGCAACCCGGCTTAGTCCTTCTTCACTTCCTTGAACTCGGCGTCGACGACGTCGTCGGCAGCCTGTTGCGCACCGCCCGCGTGGGCCGCGCCTTCCGCCGCACCGGCCGCGCCGGCCGCACCCGCCTGCTGGGCCTGCATGTCGGCGTACATCTTCTCGCCGAGCTTCTGCGAAACCTTGCCGAGTTCCTCGACCTTCGCGTCGATCGCCGCCTTGTCGGCCGACGTGTCCTTCAGCACTTCTTCAAGCGACTTCAGCGACGCTTCGATGGCTTCCTTCTCGCCCGCGTCCAGCTTGTCGCCGTACTCGGTCAGCGCCTTCTTCGTGCTGTGCACCAGCGCGTCGCCCTGGTTGCGCGAATCGGCCAGCTCGCGCAGCTTGTGGTCTTCCGCTGCGTTCGCTTCCGCGTCCTTGATCATCTGGTCGATTTCAGCCTCGGACAGGCCCGAGTTCGCCTTGATCGTGATCTTGTTTTCCTTGCCGGTCGCCTTGTCCTTCGCGCCGACGTGCAGGATGCCGTTCGCGTCGATGTCGAAGGTCACTTCGATCTGCGGCACGCCGCGCGGTGCCGGCGGGATGCCTTCGAGGTTGAACTCGCCGAGCAGCTTGTTGCCCGCTGCCATTTCGCGTTCGCCCTGGAACACCTTGATCGTCACGGCGCCCTGGTTGTCGTCCGCCGTCGAGTACACCTGGGCGTGCTTCGTCGGGATCGTCGTGTTCTTGTTGATCATCTTCGTCATCACGCCGCCGAGCGTCTCGATACCGAGCGACAGCGGGGTCACGTCGAGCAGCAGCACGTCCTTGCGGTCGCCCGACAGCACCTGGCCCTGGATCGCCGCGCCGACCGCGACGGCTTCGTCCGGGTTCACGTCACGGCGCGGATCCTTGCCGAAGAACTCCTTCACCTTCTCCATGACCTTCGGCATGCGCGTCTGGCCGCCGACCAGGATCACGTCGTCGATGTCCGACACCTTGACGCCTGCGTCCTTGATCGCGATGCGGCACGGTTCGATCGTGCGCTCGACGAGGTCTTCCACCAGCGCTTCCAGCTTCGCGCGGGTGATCTTCAGGTTCAAGTGCTTCGGGCCCGACGCGTCCGCCGTGATGTACGGCAGGTTGATTTCGGTCTGCTGGCCCGACGAGAGCTCGATCTTCGCCTTTTCAGCGGCTTCCTTCAGGCGCTGCAGCGCGAGCACGTCCTTCGACAGGTCGACGCCCTGCTCCTTCTTGAACTCGCCGATGATGTAATCGATGATGCGCTGGTCGAAGTCTTCGCCGCCGAGGAACGTGTCGCCGTTGGTCGACAGCACTTCGAACTGCATTTCGCCGTCGACGTCCGCGATCTCGATGATCGACACGTCGAACGTGCCGCCGCCGAGGTCATACACGGCGATCTTGCGGTCGCCCTTCTCGACCTTGTCGAGGCCGAACGCGAGCGCGGCTGCGGTCGGCTCGTTGATGATCCGCTTGACTTCGAGGCCCGCGATGCGGCCAGCGTCCTTGGTCGCCTGGCGCTGGCTGTCGTTGAAGTACGCCGGCACCGTGATCACGGCTTCCGTGACCGGCTCGCCGAGGTAGTCTTCGGCCGTCTTCTTCATCTTGCGCAGCACTTCAGCCGACACCTGCGGCGGCGCGAGCTTTTCGCCGTGCGCTTCGACCCATGCATCGCCGTTGTCGGCCTTGATGATCGAGTACGGCATCAGGCCGATGTCCTTCTGGACTTCCTTCTCTTCGAAACGGCGGCCGATCAGGCGCTTCACGGCGAACAGCGTGTTCTTCGGGTTGGTCACCGACTGGCGCTTGGCCGGCGCGCCGACGAGCACTTCGTTGTCGTCCATGTACGCGATGATCGACGGCGTGGTGCGCGTGCCTTCCGAGTTCTCGATGACCTTGACCTGGTTGCCTTCCATGATGGCGACGCACGAGTTCGTGGTGCCGAGGTCAATACCGATGATCTTTCCCATTTTTTCCTAATCTCCAGAAATGCTTGTTTGCTGCACGAAACGCCGCGTTTTTGGGCGGTTTCGCACGCCAGAATTCAACTCTGTTCCCGAAATGCGTCCGCCCGATCCGTTTTCAAGACCCGACGAGCGATGCGGATATTAAATTTTTTCAATCGCCGCCGGCTAGCGGATCGTGCGGGCCGCCAGTGCGCTCGCCGGCCGGGACAGCGGCCGCCGCGGCGATCTTCGCGCGCGCCGCCGCGACGGCCGCCTGGAACTGCGCGAGGCCGTGCCAGCCGGTCGCGCGGCCCAATCGCTTGCCGCGGTGGAAGAAGAACCACGTCGGCACGCCGTGCAGCCCGAAGCGGCGCCCCAGCTCATGGTGTTCGTACACGTTGCAATGGAACCACTTCAGGCCCAGCGCGCGGATCGCGTCGGGCTGGGCGAGCATCGCCTTCTTCGCGATCTCGCAGTTGAAGCAGTCGACGCCCCAGAAGAACACCACGGCCAGCGCATCGCCCGCGCCGTCGATGGCCGCGTCGAACGTGCCGGCGTCGAGCGCCTGCATGTCGAACGCGTCGAACGCGGCCGGATCGACGCCGCCGGGCACCATGTCGGCCGCCTTACTTCGGCTGGGCAACGGTGACGAGCGCCGGGCGCAGCACGCGGTCGGCGATCGTATAGCCCTTTTGCAGCACCGAGACGACGGTGTTCGGTTCCTGCTCGGCCGGCACCATCGAAATGGCCTGGTGCTGGTGCGGATCGAACTTCTCGCCGATCGGGTTGATCGCGACGACGCGGCCCTTCTCGAGCGCGCTCGTCAGCTGGCGCAGCGTCAGCTCGACGCCTTCGCGCACCTTCGCGATGTCGCCGGAGGTATCGTTGACGGCCGCTTCCAGGCTGTCCAGCACGGGCAGCAGGTGTTCCGCGAAGCTCTCGATCGCGAACTTGTGCGCCTTCGACACGTCGTCCTGCGCGCGGCGGCGCACGTTCTCGGTCTCGGCCTTCGCCCGCAGGAAGCTTTCCTGGAGCTCGGCGACCTTGGCTTGAGCCTCCGCGAGCGCCGCGTCGGCAGCTTCGGCAGCGGGTGCGGCGCCTTGCGCCGCCTGCTTCTCGCTGCCGATGTCTTCGGCCGATGGGGTAGTCGGGTTCTCTTGCGTGTTTTCCATGTCGCTGAAAGTCGATTAGAGGTTGAAGCCAAATCGGCAACCGTCGGACGTATACCCGACGGCACCGCACATTACTGGTGCAAATAAGGGCGAAAACTGCAATTTCAAGAGGGTCTTTCGCCGGCATTCGCCAATGCCGCGAAATAACCGCGCACTTTCCGGTGCAGGCGTCGCATAGTCCGCCGGATCGGGCGAAACGGCCTGTAACAACGCTTACCGGGCAAGTACTAGCTCCGCACAGGCCGGCTGCACTACACTCCATTCAAGCGTCGGAAAGCGTGTTTACCCTGAGCTGACCGTCGCCTGACATCCACCTGGCGCCGTTTTCACCCTTGTTCTCGAGGGGAGTACCGTGAAACTGACCTTTGCGATATCGGTGGTCGCGCTGGTACTCATTGCCGGCACCACCACCATCTGTCTGTCGGGAGCCGTCACCGACCGCACGACCGAATACGGAAGCGCGCGGGCGACGTTCGACCAGATGTTCAGCTCCCACCAGAAAATCTGTCGATGATGCGCCGGTCGCGCTTCGTCGGCCGGCCGTGCAGTTCGGCCGCCGGCTCGCGATACGTGCGGCGCCGCTCCAGTTCGGCGAGCCGCGCGGCCCGCCCCGCTCCCGTTTCAGCGTAGAGCGTCTGCGCGACGCTCGCAGGTCCGCGCACGTCGCACACGCCCAGCACGGCAATGTGCCAGACCATGCCGTCGATCGCAATCTCCACCTCGTCGCCGACCCGCACGTCCTTCGACGGCTTGACCGCCGCGCCGCCGATCTTCACGTGCCCCTTGTCGACCGCATCGGTCGCGAGCGAGCGCGTCTTGAAGAACCGGGCCGCCCACAGCCATTTGTCGATGCGCAGCTTCGCGCCCGGCTCCGTGGAAATCTTGTAGTTCATGTCAGTCTCCGCCGGGCCGCCCTGCAAAGGCCGGCCGCGCCTTCGGGCGGCAGCGGGTGCAGTGGACGCGGCAGTCGTTTCATCTCAGTTGACCGGTTCGGGCTGCGCAGCCTTGACGGGCCAGCCCTGCAGATTCTCCGCGACGATCTCGCCGAGCGCACCGATCCACGCGGACGCGCCGTTCAGGCACGGAATGCGGTGGAAGGTCTTGCCGCCGCCGGCGAGGAACTCGTCGCGCACCTCCATGCCGATTTCCTCGATCGTCTCCAGGCAATCGGCCGTGAAGCCGGGACAGAACACGTCGGCGCGCCGCACGCCGGCCTCGCCGAATTCGCGCAGCGTCGGCGCGGTGTACGGCTGCAGCCATTCGGCCTTGCCGAAGCGTGACTGGAACGTGACGCGGCATTCGGTGGTCGATAACCCCAGCGCGGCCATCAGCAACGCGCCCGTCTGCTGGCACTGGTCGTGATACGGGTCGCCGAGATCGAGCGTGCGCTTGGGCACACCATGGAAACTCAGCACCAGCTTGTCGCCGGCCGCGAAATCGGGCCGGCCGTGCTGCGCCCAGTACTGGCGCACCTGCTCGGCCAGCGCGTGGATATAGGCCGGATGGTCGGCGTAGTGCCGCACCGTGCGCACTTCCGGCTGATTGCGCATGCGCGCCAGCGCGTCGAACGCGGCATCGAAGGCGGTGGCCGTGGTCGACGCCGAGTATTGCGGATACATCGGCATCAGCAGCACGCGCTCGACGCCGGCACGCTTGAACTGCGCGAGCGCATGCGAAATGTTCGGGCTGCCGTAGCGCATCGCGTAGTCCACCATCACGTGATAGCCGTTCGACGTGAGCAGATGGCGCACGCTGTCGGTCTGGCGCTCGGTGTACACGCGCAGCGGCGAACCCTCGGGCATCCAGACGGCCGCGTATTTCTTCGCGGACGCGCGGCCGCGCAGCGGCAGGATCAGCGTGCGCAGCAGCACCTGCCAGACGGCCTGCGGGATTTCGACGACCCGCGGGTCCGACAGGAATTCGGCCAGGTAGCGCCGTACCGCGCGCGGCGTGGGCGCGTCGGGTGTGCCGAGATTGATCAGCAGCACACCGATGCGATGGGCGGCCGCGACGCTCGAAGGCGGCTCAAGATCGAAACGCATGGGCAAGAACGTGCTCGAGGCACGGGACCGGACGGTCCTCGATTATAGCGGGCCGCCCCGTGCCGTTCGGCCGACTGTCGCCGCAAACGGCGGCGCGGCACGATAGCGGGGCGGGATCGGGCAGGCGATTGTCCGCCACCGCCGACGGGTCACCGGTTATTGCTGGCTCAGCGTGAGCGACAGCAGGCGCGCGGTGATGTCGACGATCGGGATCACGCGGTTGTACGCCATCCGGGTCGGGCCGATCACGCCGAGCGTGCCGACGATCTGCCCGTTCACCTCGTACGGCGCGGTGACGACGCTCATTTCCTCGATCGGCACGAGCGTCGATTCGCCGCCGATGAAGATCTGCACGCCCTGGGCGTGGCTCGACACGTCGAGCAGTTGCAGGAGGCCCGTCTTTTGGTCGAATACGTCGAACAGCTTGCGCAGCCGCGCCATGTCGGAAGAAAGATCCGCCACTTCGAGCAGGTTGCGCTCGCCGGAAATCAGCACGGTGTCCTCGGTGTCGGGCACCTCGGTGCTGGCCGTCACGGCCGCGTGCATCAGCGTCGTCATGTCGCCGCGCAGCTGGTCGATCTCGTCGCGCAGGCGGCGGCGCACCTCGTCGAACGACAGGCCGGCGAAATGCGCATTGATGTAGTTGGACGCCTCGGTCAGCTGCGACGGCGAATAGTCGCGCGGCGTCGCGAGCATGCGGTTCTGCACGTCGCCCTCGGGCGTGACGATGATCAGCAGGATGCGCTTGTCGGACAGGCGCATGAACTCGATCTGCTTGAACACGTGGCTGCGGCGCGGCGTCAGCACGACGCCCGCGAACTGCGACAGGTTCGACAGCACGCTCGCGGCGGCCGCGACCACCCGCTGCTGCGGCTCGCCGGCCTGCAGCGTGTTCTGCACCTGGCGCGCGACGGCCTCGGCGTCGATCGGCGCCTCGACCGTCAGCATCGTATCGACGAACAGCCGGTACCCGCGCGGCGTCGGCACGCGGCCGGCCGACGTGTGCGGGCTCGACACGAGGCCGAGCTCCTCCAGGTCGGACATCACGTTGCGGATCGTCGCCGGGCTCAGCTCGAGCCCGGAGTAACGGGACAACGTGCGCGAGCCGACCGGCTGACCGTCGGCGATATACCGTTCGATCAGGGTTTTCAGGAGGGTTCGTGCGCGAGGATCTAGCATGGTGGAAAATTTTAGCGCAACCGCGCGACTGCGGCGAGTACCGTCGGCCACCGTTGCGCGGGGCGGCCCGATCCGGCCCCCTCGGCGCACAGCCGGTTCTTTTCGTCAACGAGCTATGGTGTAATGCCGGCATGAAAACCGGTAATCAGTTCAAGACTGTCGCGCTCGTCGGCCGGAGCAACACGCCCGGCATCGCCGAACCGCTCGCCACGCTGGCGGACAGCATCGCCACGCTCGGCTTCGAGGTCGTCTTCGAAGGCGATACCGCGCGCGAAATCGGCATCGCCGGCTATCCGGCGCTCACCCCGGCCGAAATCGGGGCACGAGCGGACGTGGCGATCGTACTCGGCGGCGACGGCACGATGCTCGGCATCGGCCGCCAGCTCGCGCCGTACCGGACCCCGCTGATCGGCATCAACCACGGGCGGCTCGGCTTCATCACCGACATCGCGGCGTCCGACATGCAGGCGCTCGTGCCGGTGATGCTGGCCGGCAAGTTCGAGCGCGAGGAGCGTTCGCTGCTCGAGGCGCGGATCGTGCGCGACGGCGAACCGATCTACCACGCGCTCGCGTTCAACGACGTCGTCGTGAACCGCAGCGGCTTCTCCGGGATGGTCGAGCTGCGCGCGTCGGTCGACGGCCGCTACATGTACAACCAGCGCTCGGACGGCCTGATCGTCGCGACGCCCACCGGCTCGACCGCGTACGCGCTGTCGTCGGCCGGCCCGATCCTCCATCCGCAGCTGGCGGGCGTCGTGCTCGTGCCGATCGCGCCGCACGCGCTGTCGAACCGGCCGATCGTGCTGCCCGACGATTCGAAGATCGCGATCCAGATCGTCGGCGGCCGCGACGTCAACGTGAACTTCGACATGCAGTCGTTCACGTCGCTCGAACTGAACGATACGATCGAGGTGCGCCGCTCGAAGCACACGGTGCCGTTCCTGCACCCGATCGGCTACAGCTACTACACGACGCTGCGCAAGAAGCTGCACTGGAACGAACACGCATCGAACGAAGACGACAAGGCGTCCTGACGCCGCTGCTCCCGACACCATGCTCCGCCACCTCTCGATCCGCGACTTCGTCATCGTCGCCGCGCTCGATCTCGAATTCGACAGCGGCTTTTCCGTCTTTTCCGGCGAAACCGGCGCCGGCAAATCGATCCTGATCGACGCCCTCGCCCTCGCGCTCGGCGAACGCGCCGACGCGAGCGTCGTGCGCACCGGCTGCGGTCGCGCCGACATCACGGCCGAATTCACGCCGCACGACCGCGTCGCGCGCTGGCTCGACGAACACGCGTTCGACGCCGAGGACAGCGTGATGCTGCGCCGCGTGATCGACGCGAACGGCCGTTCGCGCGCATTCATCAACGGCACCAGCGCGACGCTCGCGCAACTGCGCGAACTCGGCGAGATGCTCGTCGACATCCACGGCCAGCACGCGCACCAGCTGCTGATGCGGCCCGACGCGCAGCGCGAGCTGTTCGACACGCATGCGGGGCTCGTCGCCGATGCCGGGAACGTCGCGCGCGCGTGGCGCGTATGGCGCGACGCGACGCAGGCGATCGACGCCGCGAAGGCGCACGAGCGCGAGCTGCAGCTCGAGCGCGAAAAGCTCGCGTGGCAGCTCGCCGAACTCGACAAGCTCGCGCCGCAAGCCGGCGAATGGGACGAAGTCAGCAACGAACACAAGCGCCTGTCGCATTCGGCGAACCTGATCGAAGGCGTGCGCGGCGCGCTCAACGCGCTGTCCGAGTCCGACGACGCGATGCTCGCGCAGCTCGGCGCGATCGTGTCCAAGCTGCGCAGCCTGGCCGACTACGACACCGCGCTCGGCGATGCGCTCGCGTCGCTGGAGCCGGCCGAGATCCAGTTGCAGGAAGCCGTCTACTCGCTGTCGCACTACGCGCAGCGCGTCGATCTCGACCCGGAGCGGCTCGCGCAGGTCGAAACGCGTCTCGACGCGCTGCACTCGACCGCCCGCAAGTTCCGGCTGCCGCCCGACACGCTGCACGAAGAGCATGCGGCGCGCCGCGCGCAACTTGCCGCGCTCGACGCGGCCGCCGATCTCGGCGCGCTCGAAGCGGCGCAGGCCAAGGCGCGGGAAGCCTATCTCGCCGACGCCAAACGCCTGTCGAAGGCGCGCGCGCAGGCCGCCAAGGCGCTCGGCACGGCCGTCACGGCCGGCATGCAGGAGTTGTCGATGGCGGGCGGGAGCTTCGAAGTCGCGCTCGTGCCGCTCGCCGACGGCGGCCCGCACGGGCTCGAACAGGTCGAGTTCCGCGTGGCCGGGCACCCGGGCGTGCCGCTGCGGCCGCTCGCGAAGGTCGCATCAGGCGGCGAGCTCGCGCGGATCAGCCTCGCGCTCGCGGTGATCGCCAGCGCGGCGAGCCCGACGCCGACGCTGATCTTCGACGAAGTCGACACGGGGATCGGCGGCGGCGTCGCCGAAGTGGTCGGCCGCCTGCTGCACCAGCTCGGGCGCGACCGCCAGGTGCTGTGCGTGACGCACCTGCCGCAAGTCGCCGCGCGCGGCGACCATCATTTCCAGGTCGCGAAAGGCGCCGACGAGCGCGGTGGCACGGTGTCGTCGGTCGTCGCGCTCGACAAGGCGAGCCGCGTCGAGGAAGTCGCGCGGATGCTCGGCGGGCTGGAAATCACGGCCACCACACGCAAGCACGCGAAGGAAATGCTGGCGGCCTGACGCTGGCACCGCGTTGGCCGAATGCAGGAAGACCGGCGCGTGCGCCGGTCTTTTTTCACGGACGGACGATCGGCCGCTCGATCGCATCCGCCTTGCGCCGCCGAATCGTCCATGGAATTCGAACGCGCGCCTCAAACGCCCGTTTCAGCCGCCCCGAACATCAACGGCCCCGAACACGCGCTCCCACAGCGCCGTCACGGCCGCCCGCTCGTCGGCCACCACTGCCGGATCGACGCGTGCCTTCTCCATCCCGTCGAGCCGCAGCTTGTGCTGGAGTTTCCGGTACTTGCGGTACGCCGCGCCGACGCGCTCGGCCTCGTCCTCGCCCATCAGCCCGAAGCGCGCGACCTCGCGCAGCAGCGCGATGTTGCCGGTATTGCGGATCAGCTCCGCGTCGCTCGACGCATGCAGCAGCACCCAATACTGGACGATGAACTCGATGTCGACCATCCCGCCGCGATCGTGCTTCAGGTCGAACAGCTCGGTGTGGTTCGGATGGCCGGCGAACACCTTGCCGCGCATGTCGACGATCTCCTTCGCGAGCACCGCCCCGTCGCGCGGCGTCGTCAGCACCTGCTGGCGGATCGCCTCGAAAGCCGCGCCGATCTGCGCGTCGCCCGCACTGTAGCGGGCGCGCGTCAGCGCCTGGTGCTCCCACACCCACGCGGTGTTCGCCGCATCGCCCTCGCGCAACTGGTAGCGGCGGAACGCGTCGAGATCGGTGACGAGCAGCCCGGCCTCGCCGTTCGGCCGCAGCCGCAGGTCGATGTCGAATAGCGCGCCCGCGCCGGTCGCGGTCGTGAGCCACGTGATCAGGCGCCGCGTGAAGGTCGTGTAGACGTCCGCCGAGCGCTCGTCCGGGTCGTCGTACAGGAAGATCAGGTCGAGATCCGACGCGTAGCCGAGCTCCTTGCCGCCCAGCTTGCCGTACGCGATCACCGCGAACTTCGGCACGTCGCGGTGGCGCTTCGCGAGCTGCGACCAGACGACTTCGATCGTCACGTCGAGCACCGCGTCGGCCAGCTCGGACAGCCGGTCGCTCACATGCTCGACCGACAGTTGCCCGGCCAGGTCGATCAGCAGGATCCGGAACACCTCCGCATGCTGCGCGTGGCGCAGCAGGTCCATCTGCTGCTCGGGGCCGTCGGCCGCCGCGAGCCGCGCGCGCAGCGCATCCTTGAACGCGGGCCAGTCGAACGGGCTCGCGATCGCCTCGTCATCGAGCAATTCGTCGAGCAGCTGCGGGTGGCGGATCAGGTAGCCGCCGCCCCAGCGCGTCGCGCCGAGCACCGACAGCACGCGGTCGAGCGCGGCCGGATATTCGGTCAGCAGCGCGAGATAGACGCCGCGCCGGCTCACCGTCTCGAGCAGGTCGAACAGGCGCACGATCGTGTCGTCGCGGCGCGCGGCGTCGATCGTCGGCGCGGCGTCGAGCGCGCGCTGCGCGACGCTGTCGAAGCGCTGCCGGCTCTTTTCCGGCAGCCCGGTATAGCGCGACGATTGCCAGATCGCGCGCAGCCGCGCGAGCACGGCGGCCGGATCGGCGAACCCGAGGCCGTCGAGGCGCGCGACCAGCGCGTCGTCCTCGCCGTCGTCGGCCAGCGCGCCGCTCCAGATCCACGCGGCGGCCGTGTCGTCACCCGCCGTGCAAGGGCCGCCGCCCTTCACCTTGTCCGCGAAGATCTGGTCGAACTGCGCCTCGACGAAGTTCCGGTGTTCGTCCAGCACCGTCATCAGCGCCGCATAGTCGGCAAAACCGAGCGACGCGGCCAGCGCCGCGCGCTCGTCGGGCTCGACCGGCATCGCGTGCGTCTGCGCGTCGTTGCGGTACTGCAGCCGGTGCTCGAGCGTGCGCAGGAAATTGTAGGCGTCGGTCAGGCGCGCGCACACGTCGTCGCCGATCAGCCCGCGCGCCTGCGCATGCCGCAGCACCGCGAGCGTCGGCCGCACGCGGAATTCCGCATCCTGGCCGCCGCGGATCAGCTGGAATACCTGCGCGCTGAACTCGATCTCGCGGATCCCGCCGCGCCCGAGCTTGATGTCGTCGGCCTTGTCGGGCCGCATCGACGCGCGCCGCGCGGCTTCGTGCCGGATCTGCTGGTGCAGCGAACGGATCGCGCCGATCACGCCGAAATCGAGATAGCGACGGTAGACGAACGGCTTGACGATCGATTCCAGCTGCGCCGCCAGCCGCTGCGCGGCGTCGCTGTCGCCTTCCGACACGAGCCGCCCCTTGATCCACGCATAGCGCTCCCACTCGCGCCCCTGCACGTAGAAATATTCCTCGAGCATGCCGATGCTGCAGACGAGCGGCCCCGAATCGCCGTTCGGGCGCAGCCGCATGTCGACGCGAAACACGTAGCCGTCGGCCGTGACCTCGGACAGCACGCCGATCAGGCGCCGGCCGAGCCGCGTGAAGTATTCCTGCGTGGACAGCGGCGAACGCGTGCCGCCGGTGGTTTCGCCGTCGTCCTCGTAGACGAAGATCAGGTCGATGTCCGACGACACGTTCAACTCGCGGCCGCCGAGCTTGCCCATCCCGACCACGCCGAGCACGACGCGCTGGCCGTCGGCGCCGCGCGGCTCTCCGTACAGCGCCTCGAGTTCGGCCGACAGCAGCGCGAGCGAGCGCTGCACGGCCACTTCGGCGAGATCGGTCATCGCGCCGGTGACCTCGGCGACGTCCGCCAGCCCGCGCAGGTCGCGTTCCGCGACCGCACCGAACGCCTCGGCGCGCAACTGCCGCAGCGCGCGCTTCAGTTGCTCCTCGCCCGGCGCGGCCGTGCCGGCGGGCGTCGCGAGCAACTCGGTGAGGCGCGCGTCGAGCTGCGCGCGGCCAAGCGGCGCGGCCGCCCACGCGGCAATCTGTTCGGCCAGCGCGGGCCGCGCGGCAGCCGCGCGGGCAAGGTATCGGGAATAGGACGTGCTGATCAGGGCGGAAGCGTCGGTCATCGAGAAGCGGGCCTGGCGGAAAAGGCTGGCCGGCCGCGGGCCGGCGCGTGCGCGCCCCGCGGCCGGCCAGCCCCATGGACTCGGCGCGGCCTCGCCGGACGCGCACGCGCCCGTCGCGACACCGCGCGCCGGAAAGCCCGTGCCGTGCTGCCCCCAACGGCCGCCGGCACGAACCCCTGTGATACATTTCAACGTCAGTCTGCAAAACTACCATATCGCCGCCCGTCCGCCGCATGTCCGACCGTCAGGAATCCGCCGTAGCTGCGCCCGAAGCGGGACCTCCGAAGCACGATCATCCGGTCCTGCGTCGCGTGTTCAGGGTGACGCTGGCAGTCGGGATCGGCACCTACTTCATCGCGTCCGGCGCCTTCCTCGGGCTGCGCTACGTGGTGTTGCCCCGCATCGACGAATTCCGCCCGCGCATCGAGCGCGCCGTGTCCGACAAGCTCCACGCCCAGCTTTCGATCGGCAAGCTTTCCCCGAACTGGTCCGGCATGCAGCCGGGCGTCGAACTCACGAACCTGACGATTCGCGGCCGTGACGGCAAGGTCGCGCTGTCGGTGCCACATGCGACGGCCGCGCTGTCGTGGATGTCGCTGCTGCGGCTGTCGCCCGCGCTGTCGAGCCTGATCGTCGACCAGCCCGATCTCGTGGTCGCGCGGGCGGCCGACGGCTCGCTGAGCGTCGCGGGCGTCGGCGTCGCCACCACCCACGGCGGCAACGACACGTTCGGCACCTGGCTGCTCAAACAGGAGGCGATCGTGCTGCGCGGCGGCACGCTGCGCTGGCGCGATGCGCAGCACGCCGCGCCGGAGCTCGTGCTGTCCGGCATCCGGATCGCGGTGCTCAACGACGGCCGCGTGCACAAGGCGGCGCTGCAGGCGCCGGCCAACGGCACGCTGCTGCTCGGCCCGCTCGATTTCCGCGCGCGCTTCAGGCACAAGCCGCTCGCGCCGATCGGCAAGCCGGCGAACTGGACCGGCGACGCCTACCTGTCGACCGGCCCCGTCGACCTGCAGACGCTCACGCGCTATCTCGACGTGCCGCTCACGATCCATGCGGGCCGGATCGACAACGCGATCTGGGCGACCTTCGGCGACGGCCACCTGCGCTCGGCGGGCGGCGACCTGCAAGGCGCCGACGTCGCGCTGCGCGTGCGCCCGACGCAGCCGCGGCTCGACGTGCCGACGGTCGGCTTCGGCTGGGACATGGTGCTCGATGCGGGCCACGACTACACGCTGCACCTGACGCGCTTCAATGCGGAACTCGGCCAGCCGCCGCTGCCGGACGGCACGCCGCTCGCCCGCTCGCTCGCGCTGTCGACGCTGACGGCGCGCTACCGCGTGCCGACCGCGAACCAGGGGCAACTGCTCAGCGTGGTGGGCGACCGCGTCGATCTCGGCATCCTCAGCGAATTCATCCGCGGGCTGCCGCTGCCGGCGCGCCTGCGCAACGAGCTGATCAAGATCGACCCGCGCGGGATGGTGTCGAACTATCACATCGAGGTCGAGCGCGCGAAACCCGCGCATGCCGATCTCGCCGACGAGGAGCGGCGCATGGGCGCCGCGCCGATCGTCCGCTACCGCTTCCTCGGCGATCTGCAAGGCATCAGCTTCGCCGCGCAGGAGCCGCCGCCCGGGCTCTCGCCGCGCGGCCACCCGCGCGCCGGCTGGCCGGGTGTCGAGAACCTGTGGGGCCGCGTCGATGCAAACGAGACGGGCGGCTCCGCGCATATCGACACCGTCAAAGCGGCGGTCACCGTGCCCGGCGAATTCGACGAGCCGCGCCTGACGTTCGACCGGTTGCGCGGCAACGCCAAATGGACGATCACGCCCGCGCCCGGCGACAAGCATGCGCGCGTCGACGTGTCGCTGCCCGACCTGCTCGTGTCGAATCCCGATGCCGAAATCGCGGTGTCGGGCTCGTACACGAACCCGGGCCACGGCCGCGGCACGCTCGACCTGCGCGCCGATTTCGCCCGCGCGTCGGTCGCGCGCATTCCGCGCTACCTGCCGACCGGGATGTCCGAGCACCTGCGCGACTATCTCGGCCACGCATTGCAGGACGGCACCGTGAGCAAGGGCGCGTCGATCGTCGCGCGCGGCCCGCTCGAGAAATTCCCGTTCGAACACGAGCCGGACGCCGGCGTGTTCCATATCGTCGCGCCGTTCACCGGCGGCCGCTTCGAGCCGACGCCGTACCCGCCGCGCAAGCTCGCGAACGGCACGCCGAGCGTCTGGCCGGCGCTCGACGGGATCGACGGCGTGTTCGAGCTCGCGCAGAACAAGCTGCGTTTCGACATCCAGCGCGCGCACTACAAGCGCGTCGCGCTGACGAAGGTCGCGGGCCGCATCGACGACCTCGGCAATCCGTCGCACTCGCCGCTGATCATCGACGGCCATGCGCAGGGCCCGCTCACCGACCTGATCGACTACGCGGACAACAGCTCGCTCGGCACGATGAGCAACCATATCGGCCAGCGGATCGACGCGCAGGGGCCCGCGTCGCTCGCGCTGAAGATCACGATTCCGCAACACGTCCCCCATCCGCACACGCACGTCGAAGGCGCGCTCGCGTTCGGCGGCAACACGCTGTCGACGAGCGGCGTGCCGCCGCTGTCGGCCCTGCGCGGCAGCGTGCGCTTCACCGAGGCCGGCGCGTCGCTGCACGACCTGTCGGGGCGCTTCCTCGGCGGCCCGGTGCGCGCGAACGGCAGCTTCCGGTCGCACGGCCCGTACGCGGTGGACGTCGACGGCCGGCTCGCGCTCGACGCCGCCCGCGGCCTGAACCTGCACGGTGCGGCCGCCGCGCTGCTCGAGCACGTGGTCGGCGACGCACCGTACAAGGTCGCGGTGCGCGGCGCGCCGGGCCGCCTGCCCGACGTGAGCGCGCAATCCGACCTGACGGGCGTCGCGCTGAACTTCCCGGCGCCGTTCGCGAAACCGGCCGGCACGCCGATGCCGTTCCGCTTCACGCTGCAGCCGGCGCCGCAGGCGGACGGCAAGCGCCTCGAACATGCCGACCTGACGCTCGGCCCGGTGACCGCGACCTACCTGCTCGACGCGACGCGCGGCCGGCCGCTGCGCGCGGTACGCGGCGCGATGGGCATCCACCGGATGCCCGACATGCCGCAGGACGGCGTGAGCGCGGCCGTCGACGTCGCCGAGCTGGACGCCGACGCGTGGCTCGCCCTCGCCCACACGCTGAAGCCCGACACGCCGCGCGCGCCGGAACCGCAGGCCGCACCGCGCGTCGATTTCGCGAGCTTCGCGCCGAAGCGCTTCGCGTTCCATTTCGGCACGCTGAAGCTGCTCAAGCGCAACTGGGAGAACGTGATCGTCGGCGCGTCGCACGTCGACGACCTCTGGCAGGCGAACATCGCGTCGAACCAGGTCTCGGGCTACCTGTCGTGGGCGCCGGGCGGCGGTCACAACGGCGCGGGCGTACTGAACGCGCGGCTCGCGAAGCTGGTCGTGCCGCAAAGTTCGCAGCACGACCTCGTCGGCCGCGCGATGAACCTGCCGACGCCGACCGATCGCCCGATGCCGTCGATCGACCTGATCGTCGACCAGGTCGTCGCGCGCGATCACGACATCGGCCGGCTCGTCGTCAACGCGCGCAACATCGACGAAGACGGCACGCCCGTGTGGCAGCTCGACAAGCTGGAACTGGCGAACCCGGCCGCGAAGCTCACGGCGACCGGCAACTGGCGCACCTCGCGCCGCGCGCTGGCCCGCGGCGCCGACGAAAACGACGCGCCGCGCCGCACCGTGTTCGACTTCAAGCTCGACATCGACAATGCGGGCGCGCTGCTCGACCGCGTCGGCCTGCCGCGCACGCTCGCGGACGGCCACGGCTCGGTCACGGGCAAGGTCGGCTGGCGCGGCGGCCCGACCGCGGTCGACTTCCCGTCGCTCGGCGGCCAGGTCGCGCTCGACCTCGAACACGGGAAGATCCTGAAGGTCGACCCCGGCGCGGCGAAACTGCTCGGCGTGCTGAGCCTGCAGAGCCTCGCACGCTTCCTGACGCTGAATTTCCGCGACGTGGTCGGCAAGGGGCTGCCGTTCGACAAGATCACCGGTACCGGCCGGATTTCGAACGGGATCGCACGCACCGACGACTTCTCGATGATGACGGGCCCCGCGAACGTCACCGTGCGCGGCGCGGTCGATCTCGGCACCGAAACGCAGGACCTGCATGCGCACGTCGCGCCGAAAATCAGCGCGGGCGCCGCCGCGATCGGGGCGGCCATCATCAATCCGCTGCTCGGCGTCGGCGTGCTGGCCGCGAACTACGCGCTGTCCCAGACGCTGTCGCGCGCGTTCGCGCTCGACTACGCGATCACCGGCTCGTGGGCGCACCCGCACATCGAGCGGGTGGGAAGCGATCAGGGTAAGATGAATCACGGCCCGGCCGATGCCTCGAGCCATTGAGCGCGCATCGACCCGCGCAGCGCGCCGGGCCGCACCCCATTTATGACGCAACCGATTCCGCGATGACCGACCCCGCCCGTTCCGCCACGCCCTTCCAGGTCGCCGCGCTGCAGATGGTGAGCACGCCGGACGTCACCCGCAATCTCGCCGAAGCGCGCCGCCTGATCGCGGAAGCCGCCGGTGAAGGCGCGCAGCTCGTGCTGCTGCCCGAGTACTTCTGCTTCATGGGCCACCGCGACACCGACAAGCTCGCGCTCGCCGAACCGTACCGGGACGGCCCGATCCAGCAGTTCCTCGCCGACGCCGCGCGCCGCCACGGCATCTGGGTGATCGGCGGCACGCTGCCGCTGAAGGCGCCGGAACCCGATCGCGTGCTGAACACGACGCTCGTGTTCGATCCGTCCGGCAACGAGGCCGCACGCTACGACAAGATCCACCTGTTCAACTTCGAGAAAGGCGACGAATCGTTCGACGAGGCGCGCACGATCCGCGCGGGCGACACGGTCGTCGTGTTCGATGCGCCGTTCGGGCAGGTCGGCCTGTCGGTCTGTTACGATCTCCGCTTTCCGGAGCTGTATCGCCGCATGGGCGACTGCGCGCTGATGGTCGTGCCGTCGGCGTTTACGTATACGACGGGCCGCGCGCACTGGGAAATGCTGCTGCGCGCGCGGGCCGTCGAGAATCAGTGCTACGTGCTCGCGGCCGCGCAGGGCGGCAAGCACGAGAACGGCCGGCGCACGTGGGGCCACAGCATGCTGATCGACCCGTGGGGCGAGATCGTCGCGGTGCGCGACGAGGGCGCCAGCGTCGTGCTCGGCACGCTCGATCCGCAACGCATCGCCGACGTACGCCAGAGCCTGCCCGCGTGGCGGCACCGCGTGCTGACCTGAATCCGCCGCACCGCTTGAAACGCCGTGCGGCCCACCCATCTGCCCGGCAGCACCCGACAACTTTTTGAGAATCCCGATATCCGCATGAACATCATCGAACCCGGCATCCGCAACCTCGCGCTGGCGAAGGACATCCTGCTCACGCCGTACGGCCTCGACGAAAGCCTGCTCACGCGCACGATCGCCGACATCTTCACGCATCGCGTCGACTACGCGGACCTGTACTTCCAGGCGACCCGCAGCGAAGCGTGGAGCCTCGAGGAAGGCATCGTCAAATCGGGCAGCTTCAGCATCGACCAGGGCGTCGGCGTGCGCGCGGTCGCGGGCGACCGCACCGCGTTCGCGTACTCGGACGACCTGTCGCCCGAGGCGATCGCGCAAGCCGCCGCCGCCACCAAGGCGATCGCGGCGGCCGGCGGCGGCCGCCAGAAGATCAAGGCCGCCTCGTCGCTGACGGGCATCTCGGGCCGCGACCTGTACCTGCCGTCCGACCCGCTCGCGTCGCTCGACGCGACGGCCAAGGTCAAGTTGCTGGAGCGCATCGAGCAGATGGCGCGCGGGCGCGACCCGCGCATCACGCAGGTGATGGCCGGCCTCGCCGGCGAATACGACGTCGTGCTGGTCGCGCGCAGCGACGGCGCGCTCGCGGCCGACATCCGGCCGCTGGTGCGCGTGTCGGTGACGGTGATCGCCGAGCAGAACGGCCGCCGCGAGATCGGCTCGGGCGGCGGCGGCGGCCGCTTCGACTACGGCTACTTCACCGACGAAGTCCTGTCGCGCTACGTCGACGACGCGGTGCACGCGGCGCTCGTCAACCTCGACGCCCGCCCCGCGCCGGCCGGCGCGATGACGGTCGTGCTCGGGCCGGGCTGGCCGGGCGTGCTGCTGCACGAGGCGATCGGCCACGGCCTCGAAGGCGACTTCAACCGCAAGGGCTCGTCCGCGTTCGCGGGCCGGATCGGCGAGCAGGTCGCCGCGAAGGGCGTGACGGTGGTCGACGACGGCACGCTGCCGAACCGCCGCGGCTCGCTGAACATCGACGACGAAGGCAATCCGACGCAGTGCACGACGCTGATCGAGGACGGCATCCTGAAGGGCTACATCCAGGACACGCTGAACGCGCGCCTGATGAAGATGCCGGTCACCGGCAACGCGCGGCGCGAGTCGTACGCGGCGCTGCCGATGCCGCGCATGACGAACACGTACATGCTGAACGGCGACAAGGACCCGCAGGAAATCATCGCATCGGTGAAGAACGGCCTGTACGCGGTGAACTTCGGCGGCGGCCAGGTCGACATCACGAACGGCAAGTTCGTGTTCTCGGCGTCCGAGGCGTACATGATCGAGAACGGCAAGATCACCTACCCGGTGAAGGGCGCGACGCTGATCGGCAGCGGCCCGGAATCGCTGAAGTACGTGAGCATGATCGGCAACGACATGTCGCTCGACACGGGCGTCGGCGTATGCGGCAAGGAAGGCCAGAGCGTGCCGGTCGGCGTCGGCCAGCCGACCCTGCGGATCGACAAGATGACGGTCGGCGGTACGGCATAACCGCATCGCGGCGCAGACAATCCGCGCATTTTGATGAAAACGCGCGGATTGTCCGCATTTTTGAGCGCCCCCGGTTGCCAGCCGCGCGGGGACCGGGTATAAATTCCGAATCAACTTTTTTGACGAGCCGAATTTCCGTCATGTCCGCCAAGTTTTACTTTTACTTTTTTTGGTATCTCAGACCACTGGCGGATCGAGAGGGTTGATGGCGCGTAAAGCGCAACCGAAATTCCCGAAAAAACCGCCGGCGAACCCGGCGGTTTTTTTTCGCCCTTCGCCAGCCGGTCGCCGCCGCAGCCGTTCAGCAGCCCCGACCGACACCACTGAATCGCCCGAATTGATGAATCTGCCGCACGCGCACTGACCGAACGGCGCCCCGGAAAATTAGGAGAAACAGCATGCCCCCGCACAACACCGACGACGTCCGCATCCGCGAACTCAAGGAACTGACGCCGCCCGCCCACCTGATCCGCGAATTCGCGTGCTCCGAAGCCGCGTCCGAGCTGATCTACCACTCGCGCCAGTCGATGCACCGCATCCTGCACGGGATGGACGACCGGCTGATCGTGGTGATCGGGCCGTGCTCGATCCACGATACGAAGGCGGCGATCGAATACGCGGGCCGGCTCGTGAAGGAACGCGAGCGCTTCAAGGGCGAACTGGAAATCGTGATGCGCGTCTATTTCGAGAAGCCGCGCACGACGGTCGGCTGGAAGGGGCTCATCAACGATCCGCACCTCGACAACAGCTTCAAGATCAACGAAGGGCTGCGCACCGCGCGCGAGCTGCTGCTGCAGATCAACGAAATGGGGCTGCCGGCCGCGACCGAATACCTCGACATGATCAGCCCGCAGTACATCGCCGACCTGATCTCGTGGGGCGCGATCGGTGCACGCACGACCGAGTCGCAGGTGCACCGCGAGCTCGCGTCGGGGCTGTCGTGCCCGGTCGGCTTCAAGAACGGCACCGACGGCAACGTGAAGATCGCGGTCGACGCGATCAAGGCCGCGTCGCAGCCGCACCATTTCCTGTCGGTGACCAAGGGCGGCCATTCGGCGATCGTGTCGACGGCCGGCAACGAGGACTGCCACGTGATCCTGCGCGGCGGCAAGGCGCCGAACTACGACGCGGACAGCGTGAACGCCGCGTGCGCGGACATCGGCAAGGCCGGCCTCGCCGCACGCCTGATGATCGACGCGAGCCATGCGAACAGCTCGAAGAAGCACGAGAACCAGATCCCGGTGTGCGCCGACATCGGCCGCCAGATCGCGGCCGGCGACGAACGCATCGTCGGCGTGATGATCGAGTCGCACCTCGTCGAGGGCCGCCAGGACCTGAAGGAAGGCTGCGCGCTGACCTACGGCCAGAGCATCACCGACGCGTGCATTGCGTGGGACGACAGCGTGAAGGTGCTCGAAGGCCTCGCGGAATCGGTGAAGGCACGGCGCGTCGCGCGCGGTAGCGGGAACTGACCGATAGCCTGCGTCGCAACGAAAAAGCCCGGCTCGCGCCGGGCTTTTTATTGGCCGGAGATCGTCCGTGCGCGCATCACTCGAGCGCGCCCGACCCGAAGATCTCGGTGTTCACGCGTTCCGGCGCGACGCCGAGCGCGACGAGCGCGTCGCGCTGCGCCTTCATGAACGCGACCGGCCCGCAGATGTAGTAATCGGCATCCGGCACCAGCGCGTAGTGCTTCACGCGCTCCGGCGTGAGGCGCCCTTCGAGGTCGTGGTCGATGCCGGCGCGATCGTTCGGGCCCACCAGCTCGTACAGCACCGTGCGCTTGACGTTCGCGTGCTCGCCGACGGTGTCGTTCAGCCAGTCGCGGAATGCGTGCACGGCACCCGAACGGCAGGCGTGAATGAACCGCACGTCGCGCGGGCTGCCCGCCGCGATCAGCGTCGACGCCATCGACATCATCGGCGTGATGCCGACGCCGCCCGAGATCAGCACGACCGGCGTATCCACGTCGCGCTTCAGCGAGAAGTCGCCCATCGGCGCGGTCACTTCGACGATCGCGCCCGCTTCGACGCCGTCATGCATCAGCGTCGACACCTTGCCGGCCGGAATCGCTTCCGGCTTGCCGGCCTCACGCTTCACCGAGATGCGCAGCCACTTGCCGTGCGGCGCATCCGAGAGACTGTACTGGCGCGGCTGGTCGACGCCGAGATCGCCGACGAAGCGCTTCACCGTGATGTACTGGCCCGGCTCGAACGTCGGCGCCGCGCCGCCGTCGGCCGGCGTCAGGTAGAACGACGTGATCTCGTCGCTTTCACGCACCTTGCGCGCGACCTTGAACGGGCGGAAGCCGCTCCACGCGGCGTTCGCGTACAGATCGGCCTCGGCGCCGATCAGGATCTGCGCGAGCTGGCCGTACGCGACGCGCCATGCCTCGAGCGTGTCGGCATCGACCGCGTCGCCGAGCACTTCGACGATCGATGCGAGCAGGTTCTCGCCGACGATCGGGTAATGCTCGGGGCGGATGTTCAGACTGGCGTGCTTGTGCGAGATGCGCGACACCGCGCCGCCAAGCGCCCCAAGGTTGTCGATGTTCGCCGCATACGCATAAACGGCCTTCGCGAGCGTCTCGGGCTGGCTGCCGGTCTTCTGGTGCGTCTGGTTGAACAGGTTTTTCAGTTCCGGATGACGCGCGAACATGCGCTGATAGAAATGCTTCGTGATCGTCGCGCCGTGCTCGGCAAGGACGGGGGCGGTGGCCTTCACACGGGCCATCTGGTCAGCGGTGATGTGGGTCATGTTCGTTCTCCGTTAAACATGCACACACAATACATGTTTAAAAATAAACGCTCGCCGGTCAAATTGTCGCAGTGCGCAAAAATGTGACGGCAGGCTAACGGACGCGCCCGCGCTCCCATAACACGTCGGTTCCGCCGTCGGCGCGGTTCAGCACGCGCGCCAGCACGAACAGCAGGTCGGACAGCCGGTTCACGTACCGCCGCGGTGCATCATTGAGCGTGTCGCCGCGCCCGAGCGCGACGATCGAGCGCTCCGCGCGGCGGCACACGGTTCGGCAGACGTGCGCGAGCGACGCCGCGCGCGAGCCGGCCGGCAGGATGAACTCCTTCAGCGGCGGCAGCGTCGCGTTGTAGTCGGCAAGCCACCGGTCGAGGCGGGCGAGATGCGTGTCGTCGAGCACCGCGTGGCCAGGAATGCACAGCTCGCCGCCAAGATCGAACAGGTCGTGCTGAATCGTGACGAGCGCCGTGCGCACGTCGTCCGGCAGGGTCTCGGCCAGCAGCACGCCGAGATTCGAGTTCAGTTCGTCGACGTCGCCGATCGCGGCGATCCGCGCGTCGTCCTTGCCGATGCGCCGTCCGTCGCCAAGGCCGGTGGTGCCGTCGTCGCCCGTGCGCGTCGCGATCTTGCTCAAGCGGTTGCCCATGCGAATGTCCTCTCGTGCGCGGCCGCCATGCGGCCCGGGTGGCTGGAACGCAATTATCGCAGCCCGCGGCGGGAGGCGCAGCGGACGTTACAGCGTAGAATGGGCCGACAGTTCGACAAGCAGTCAGGAGACGTTCGTGAATCACCCTGCCCCGCCGGCCGCCACGCGCCGCCCGCTGCCTCCCGCCATGCTCGATGCGCTGCGCGCCGCCTTCGGCGAGCGCGTGTCGACCGCCGACGCGGTCCGCGCCCATCACGGCCGCGACGAATCCCCGTTCGATCCGCAACTGCCCGACGCCGTCGTGTTCGCGCGCAGCACCGACGACGTGCGCGAAGTCGTGTCGCTGTGTTCGCTCTACAGCGTGCCGCTGATCCCGTACGGCGCCGGCTCGTCGCTCGAAGGTCACCTGCTCGCGGTGCGCGGCGGCGTGTCGCTCGATTTGTCGGAAATGAACCGCGTGCTGTCGATCAACGCCGAGGACCTGACCGTGACGGTCGAGCCCGGCATCACGCGCAAGGCGCTCAACGAAGCGCTGCGCGACACCGGCCTGTTCTTCCCGATCGATCCGGGCGCCGACGCCAGCATCGGCGGGATGACCGCGACCCGTGCGTCGGGCACCAACGCCGTCCGCTACGGCACGATGCGCGAGAACGTGCTCGGCCTGACTGCGGTGCTCGCGGACGGCCGCGTGGTCAAAACCGGTTCCCGCGCACGCAAGTCGTCGGCCGGCTACGACCTCACGCGCCTGTTCGTCGGGTCCGAAGGCACGCTCGGCGTGATCACCGAAATCACGCTGCGCCTGCACCCGCTGCCAGAAGCCGTGTCGGCCGCGATCTGCACGTTCCCGACGATGGGCGACGCGGTGCGCACGGTGATCGAGACGATCCAGATCGGCGTGCCAATCGCGCGCGTCGAATTCGTCGATGCGCTCGCGGTGCGCTCGATCAACCGCCACTCGAACCTGACGCTGACCGAAGCGCCGACGCTGTTCTTCGAATTCCACGGCACCGAGGCCGGCGTGAAGGAACAGGCCGAACTCGTGCAGGCGCTCGCCGGCCAGAACGCCGGCCAGGGCTTCGAATGGGCGACCCGCCCCGAGGATCGCACGCGGCTCTGGTCCGCGCGCCACAACGCGTACTTCGCGATGCTGCAGCTGAAGCCCGGCTGCCGAGCGGTGACGACCGACGTGTGCGTGCCGATCTCGCAGCTCGCCGCGTGCGTCGAGGAAACCGAGGTCGACCTGCGCGCGTCGTCGCTGCCCTGCCCGATCGTCGGCCACGTCGGCGACGGCAATTTCCACGTCGCGATCCTGATCGATCCCGACAAGCCCGAGGAACTCGCCGAAGCCGAGCACATCAACGACCGGATCGTCGAGCGCGCGCTGCGGCTGGGCGGTACCTGCACGGGCGAGCACGGCATCGGGCTGCACAAGATGCGCTTCCTGCCGAAGGAGCACGGCGACAACGCGATCGACACGATGCGCGCGATCAAGCTCGCGCTCGATCCGCGCAACCTGATGAATCCAGGCAAGATTTTCACGTGCTGACCCGGCGGCGCGAGCTCGCGCCGCACGCAGGAGACCTCATGAACGCTCCCGTCGAACTGTCGAGCGCCGCACGCGCGCAGCGTCAGCGCGAAGTCGTGCAGGCGCTGATGGCCGTACTGCCGACGCACTGCCTGCTGTACCGCGACGAGGACACCGCGCCGTACGAATGCGACGGCCTGTCCGCGTACCGCCGGCTCCCGCTCGCGGTCGCGCTGCCCGAAACGGAGTCGCAGGTGCAGCGGATCGTGCAGATCTGCCGCCGCATGGAAGTGCCGATCGTGCCGCGCGGCGCCGGCACGAGCCTGTCGGGCGGCGCGCTGCCGATCGCGCTCGGCGTCGTGCTATCGCTCGCGCGCTTCACGCGCATCGTCGAGGTCGATCCGTACGCGCGCACGGCGACCGTGCAGCCCGGCGTGCGCAACCTCGCGATCTCGGAGGCGGCCGCGCCGTACGGCCTGTATTACGCACCCGATCCGTCGTCGCAGATCGCCTGCACGATCGGCGGCAACGTCGCGGAAAATTCCGGCGGCGTCCACTGCCTGAAATACGGTCTGACCGTGCACAACGTGATGCGCGTGCGCGCGGTGACGATCGACGGCGAGGTGGTTGAATTCGGCTCGCTCGCGCTCGACATGCCGGGCCTCGACCTGCTCGCCGTGATGATCGGCAGCGAAGGGATGTTCGCGATCGTCACCGAGGTCACGGTACGGCTGATTCCGAAGCCGCAGACCGCGCAGCTCGTGATGGCGAGCTTCGACGACGTCGTCAAGGGCGGCGAGGCGGTGGCGGCGATCATCGCGTCGGGCATCATCCCGGCCGGGCTCGAGATGATGGACAAGCCCGCCACGCAAGCGGTCGAGGCGTTCACGCACGCGGGCTACGACCTCGACGCGAAGGCGATCCTGCTGTGCGAATCGGACGGCACGCCGGAAGAAGTCGCCGAGGAAATCGTCCGGATGACGGCCGTGCTGCGCGAACACGGCGCGACGCGCATCCAGGTGTCGCGCAACGAACACGAGCGGCTGCGGTTCTGGTCCGGCCGCAAGAACGCGTTTCCGGCCGCCGGGCGCATTTCCGCCGATTACTACTGCATGGACGGCACCGTGCCGCGCCGCGCGATCGGCCCGCTGCTCGCACGCATCGAGCAGCTCGAAACCCGCTACGGACTGCGCTGCATCAACGTGTTCCATGCGGGCGACGGCAACATGCATCCGCTGATCCTGTACAACGCGAACGACCCGGACGAGTTGCACCGCGCCGAGCAGTTCGGCGCGGAAATCCTCGAATGCTGCGTGGAATTCGGCGGCAGCGTGACCGGCGAGCACGGTGTCGGCATCGAAAAACTCAAGTTCGATGTGCGTGCAGTTCTCGCCGCAGGAGCGCGACGCGTTCTTCGCGGTCAAGCGCGCATTCGATCCGGCCGGGCTGCTGAATCCGGACAAGGGCATCCCGACCCGCGCGCGCTGCGCCGAATACGGTCGCCAGCACGTGCGCGGCGGGCTGTTGCCGCACCCCGACCTGCCGCGCTTCTGAGCGGCGCGCGCGG
>NZ_BCPO01000021.1:0-11997 GCF_016586105.1 Burkholderia sp. E168m15 | reverse complement strand
ATCGTCGCCGGATGGGCCGAGCGCATCCGCGCCGCCAGTGCCGACGGCCGACCGCTGCGGATTCGCGGCGGCGGCACCAAGGACTGGTACGGCCAGGCGCTCGAGGGCGAAATACTCGACACGCGCGCGTTTCAGGGCATCGTGTCGTACGACCCGGCCGAACTCGTCGTCACGGTCCGCGCGGGCACGCCGCTCGCGCAACTGGAAACCGCCCTCGCCGAGTGCGGCCAGATGCTGCCGTTCGAGCCGCCCCACTTCGGCCGCACGGCCACCGTCGGCGGCTGCGTCGCGGCCGGCCTCGCGGGCCCGCGCCGCGCCACCTGCGGTGCCCCGCGCGATTTCGTGCTCGGCACCACGCTGATGAACGGCCGCGGCGAAATGCTGCGCTTCGGCGGGCAGGTCGTGAAGAACGTCGCCGGCTACGACGTGTCGCGGCTGATGGCCGGCGCGCTCGGCACGCTCGGGCTGATGCTCGACCTGTCGATCAAGGTGCTGCCGATGCCCGTCGCCGAGGTCACGCTGAAGTTCGAGATGACCGCGACCGACGCGGTGCGCAAGCTCAACGAATGGGGCGGCCATCCGCTGCCGGTCAGCGCAAGCGCGTGGCGCAACGGCACGCTCGTGCTGCGCCTGTCGGGCGCGGAAGCCGCCGTGAAATCCGCGAAGACGCTGCTCGGCGGCGAAGTCGTCGACGCGGTCGAGGCCGAGCGCTTCTGGTCCGGCCTGCGCGAGCATACCGACCCGTTCTTCAACGGCATCCCGCCCGGCTATGCGCTGTGGCGCCTGTCGCTGCCGTCGATCACCGAACCGATGCACCTGCCCGGCACCCAGTTGATGGAATGGGGCGGCGCGCAACGCTGGTGGATCACCGACGCCGACGCGCAAACCGTGCGCATGAGCGCGAAACAGGCCGGCGGCCATGCCACGCTGTTCCGCGCGGGCGACACCTACGACCGCAGCGCGGGCGTGTTCACGCCGCTGCCCGCGCCGATGATGAAAATCCACCGCGGGCTGAAGAGCGCGTTCGATCCTGCGCGCATCTTCAATCGCGGCCGGCTTTACCCTGAGCTCTGAGGGCTGGATGCAAACGAATCTCGCCGATTTCATCCGCAATACGCCCGACGGCGACGAGGCCGACGCGATCCTGCGCAAGTGCGTGCACTGCGGGTTCTGCACCGCGACCTGCCCGACCTACCAACTGCTCGGCGACGAACTCGACGGCCCGCGCGGCCGCATCTACCTGATCAAGCAGATGGTCGAAGGCGCACCCGTCACGCGCAGCACGCAACAGCATCTCGACCGCTGCCTCACGTGCCGCAGTTGCGAGACGACCTGCCCGTCCGGCGTCCAGTACGGCCGGCTCGTCGAGATCGGGCGCAAGCACGTCGAGGCGCAGGTGGAGCGCCCCGCGCAGCAGCGGCTGATGCGCCGCGTGCTCGCGAGCGTCGTGCCGAACGCGGCGCTGTTCTCGCCGATGATGCGGCTCGGCCAGCACGTGCGGCCGCTGCTGCCGAAGCGGCTGCGCGACAAGGTGCCGCCGCGCACGCGACTGCTCGAATGGCCGCACCGCACGCATCCGCGCAAGATGCTGATGCTCGGCGGCTGCGTGCAGCCGTCGATGCTGCCGAACATCAATATCGCGACCGCGCGCGTGCTCGACGCGCTCGGCATCGAGACGGTCGTCGCGCCCGACGCGGGCTGCTGCGGCGCGATCCGCCTGCACCTGAACTATCACGACGAAGCGCTCGACGACGCGCGCCGCAACATCGATGCGTGGTGGCCGCACGTCGAACAGGGCGTCGAGGCGATCGTGATGAACGCGTCGGGCTGCGGCGCGACGGTGCTCGAATATGCGCACCTGCTGCGCGACGATCCGGCCTACGCGGAGAAGGCGCAGCGCATCGTGTCGCTGACGCGCGACATCTCCGACGTGCTGCTCGCGTTCGAGGCCGAACTCGCGACGATCGCGCGGCGCCGCGCGATCCATACGGTCGCCTATCACCCACCGTGCACGCTGCAGCACGGCCAGCAGTCGCGCGGCAAGGTCGAGCGCCTGCTGGAGACGCTCGGCATCGACGTGCGGCTACCGGCCGACAGCCACCTGTGCTGCGGCTCGGCCGGCACCTACTCGCTGACGCAGCCGTCGCTGTCGTACCGGTTGCGCAAGCAGAAGCTGCTGAAGCTGCAGGCGCTCGAGCCGCAGATGATCGTGTCCGGCAACATCGGCTGCATCGCGCATCTGCAGAGCGGCACGCAGGTGCCGGTCGCCCACTGGGTCCAGCTCGTCGAGCATTTGTTGTACGGCTAGGCCTCGTCCCGGCACGCAACGGGTGGACGGGCGCACGCGCGGCGTCCGTATAATGAGCGGATCGATGCGCCGCGTGTCGCGGCGCATCGGCTTCATGCCCGCTTCCCGTGCTGCTTCCGTGCCTGCTCTCGTGCCCGTCATGTCCGATCTCGCCGCCCGCCTCGCCTCCGTTCATCGCCGCATCGCCGACGCCGCCCGCGCGGCCGGCCGCGATCCCGCCGCCGTCTCGCTGCTCGCCGTGTCGAAGACGTTCCCGGCCGACGACGTGCGCGCCGCGCATGCGGCCGGGCAGCGCGCGTTCGGCGAGAACTACGTGCAGGAGTCGATCGACAAGATCGACGCGCTGGCCGATCTGCGCGCGAGCCTCGAATGGCATTTCATCGGCCCGCTGCAATCGAACAAGACGCGCCCCGTCGCCGAGCGCTTCGACTGGGTCCATTCGGTCGACCGGCTGAAGATCGCGCAGCGCCTGTCGGAACAGCGCCCCGCGCACCTGCCGCCGCTGAACGTGTGCGTGCAGGTCAACATCAGCGGCGAGGCGTCGAAGAGCGGCGTCGCGCCGGCCGACGTGGCCGAGGTCGCGCGGGCGGTCGCCGCGCTGCCGTCGCTGCGGCTGCGCGGCCTGATGGCGATTCCCGAGCCGGCCGACGACACCGACGCGCAACGCGCGCCGCATCGCGCACTGCGCGCGTTGTTCGACACGTTGCGCGCCGACGGCCTGCCGCTCGACACGCTGTCGATGGGCATGTCCGCCGATCTCGACGCGGCCGTGCTCGAAGGCGCGACGATCGTGCGCGTCGGCACCGCGATCTTCGGCGCGCGCGATTACGCGCACTGAACGCCGCGCCCTTTTCCGCCTTTCCGTTCACTCACTCGCTCATTCCCGACATCATGAAAATCGCATTCATCGGCGGCGGCAACATGGCCGCGGCCCTGATCGGCGGCCTGATCAAGCGCGGCGTCGCCGCGGACGGCCTGTATGCCATCGACGTCAACGAAGACGTCCGCGCGCGCGCCGCGCAGCAGTTCGGCATCCGGACCGGCGCGGCCATCGACGCGACGCTCGCCGACTACGACGCGATCGTGCTCGCGGTGAAGCCGCAGGTGCTGCACGACGTCGCGCAAGCGCTCGCGCCGCACCTGAAGTCGCAACTCGTGATCAGCATCGCGGCCGGCATCCGCGGCACGGATCTCGCCCGCTGGCTCGGCGGCTACGCGCGCGTCGTGCGCACGATGCCGAACACGCCCGCGCTGGTCGGCATGGGCGTGACGGGCCTGGCCGCGCTGCCGGGCGTCGACGCCACCGGCCGCGAACTCGCGTCGAGCGTGCTCGGCGCGGTCGGCGAGATCGTGTGGTTCGACGACGAAGCGCAGCTCGACGCGGTCACCGCGATTTCGGGCAGCGGCCCCGCGTACGTGTTCTATTTCATCGAAGCGCTGCAGGAAGCCGCGCGCCGCCTCGGCATGAACGACGAGCAAGGCCGTGCGCTCGCCGTCGCGACGTTCACCGGCGCCGCGCAACTGGCCGCGCAGCCGGGCGAACCGGCGAGCGTGCTGCGCGAACGCGTGACGTCGAAGGGCGGCACGACGGCCGCCGCGCTCGCGGCGTTCGACGCGCAGGGCGTGAAGGAAGCGATCGTGCGCGGCGCCCTCGCGGCCGAGGCGCGCGCGAAGGAAATGGGCGACGAGCTCGGCCGCGCGTAAGCGTGACGGCGGCGCCGGTCGTGCCGGCGCGAGACGTAAAAAAGCGACCGTCAGGTCGCTTTTTCGTTGGCGCCGCGCGCAAGTACGCGCGGTGTGTCGTTCAGTTGCCCGCCAGCAGGTAATGCGCGGCGATGCCCGCAAACAGCACGCCGCCCAGCCAGTTGTTGTGGCGAAACGCCGCGAAACACGGCATCCGTTCGCGATCCTTGATCAGCGTGTAGTGATAGAGCGCGCAGCCGACCGCCGCCGCCCAGCCCACCCAGTACGCGAGGCCGAAGCCGAGCGTCACGCCGATCCACACGTAGATGCCGAGCGTCGCCGCGTAGCACGCCATCACGGCCGCGACGTCGAAACGGCCGAACGTCAGCGCGGACGTGCGGATGCCGATCTTGATGTCGTCGTCGCGATCGACCATCGCATATTCGGTGTCGTACGCGACCGACCAGAAGATGTTCGCGACCAGCATCACCCACGCCAGCATCGGCACCGTATCCTGCACGGCCGCGAACGCCATCGGGATGCCGAAGCCGAACGCGATGCCCAGATACGCCTGCGGAATCGCGAAGAAGCGCTTCATGAACGGGTAGGAGCCGGCGACGAACAACGCGACGACCGACAATTCCTTGGTCAGCGTATTGAGCGGCAGGATCAGCAGGAACGCGATGAACGACAGCCCGACCGCGATCGCGACGGCTTCCCACGCGCGGATCTTGCCCGACGTCAGCGGCCGGTCGGCCGTGCGCTTCACGTGGCGGTCGAAATCGCGGTCGGCGTAGTCGTTCATCGCGCAGCCGGCCGAGCGCATCAGCAGCGTGCCGAGCGTGAAGATCACGAGCAGCGGCCAGCGCGGGTGACCGTCCGACGCGATCCACAGCGCGTTGAGCGTCGGCCACAGCAGCAGCAGGCTGCCGATCGGCTTGTCCATCCGGACGAGCCGCAGATACAGGGGAAAGCGGGCAAGCATGGCGAAGCACCGGGAAGAGAATCCCGGCATTTTAGAGCCGAGCGGTGCTTCGCGTCATGTCGGCGCGAGCCGCGGCAGGCGCTCGCCGCGGGCCGGCAGGCCACCGCGGCCCGCAGCGCGCGGCCGCGCCGCGACGCACATCAATCAGGGGACAGATTCAGCGCCGCCTCGAATCGGGCCGGCCTGCCGTCCCCGGCCGCACCGGGCTTAGGCGAGCAGCGACCGCAGCATCCATGCGGTCTTTTCATGCGTCTGCAGGCGCTGCGTGAGCAGGTCGGCGGTCGGCTCGTCGCTCGCCGCGTCGGCGATCGGGAAGATTTCGCGCGCGGTGCGCACGACCGTCTCGTGCCCTTCGACGAGCTGGCGGATCATCTCCTCGGCGGCCGGCACGCCCTTCGCTTCCGGCACCGACGACAGTTTCGCGAACTCGCCGAACGTGCCGGGCGCGACGACACCCAGCGTGCGAATGCGCTCGGCGACGGAATCGACCGCGAGCCACAGTTCGTTGTACTGCTCCTCGAACATCAGGTGCAGCGTGTTGAACATCGGTCCGGTCACGTTCCAGTGGAAATTGTGGGTCTTCAGGTACAGCGAAAAGGTATCGGCGAGCAGGCGCGACAGGCCGTCCGCGATGTTCTTGCGGTCCTTGTCGCTGATACCGATGTTGATCTGCGTGGCGTTGCCTTTCTTGGCCATCTTCGGGACTCCTCATTCGAAATGTTGAACCGGCGAAAATGCGTCGAGCAATCCGCATGCCGCGTCGCGCGGCATCCGTTCGCGACTCGCCAGTCTAGCGTCGCGAATCCATCGTCGCACTACGCGAGCGCGTGCAGCGCCTGCGAGACCAGCTCCACCGCCCCGCCGACGACGATCGCGAAGCCGACGACGTAGCGCGCCAGCTCGCCCGGCGATCGCAGAATGGGCGACGCTGCGGCACGCATGTCGAGCATCATTTGCGTCATGGTCGTCACTCCTTTGACAAGACATCGTTCAGAGAAGAAACGGCCGGTCGCTGGACCGGCCGTTTCACGTTACTGCATCACCGCATCAGGATGCGGCCAGGTTCATGCGAGGTCGAAGCGGTCGAGGTTCATCACCTTGTTCCAGGCGGCGACGAAGTCGCGCACGAACTTCTCCTGCGCATCCGCGCTGCCGTACACCTCGGCCAGCGCGCGCAACTGCGAGTGCGAGCCGAAGATCAGGTCGACGCGCGTGCCGGTCCACTTGACTGCGCCCGTCGCGCGATCACGCCCTTCGAACACGTCGTTCGCGGCCGACACCGGCTTCCACTCCGTGCCCATGTCGAGCAGGTTCGCGAAGAAGTCGTTCGACAGCGTGCCCGGACGATCGGTGAACACCCCGTGCTTCGAGTCGCCGACGTTCGCGCCGAGCACGCGCAAGCCGCCGACCAGCACGGTCATCTCCGGCGCCGTCAACGTCAGCAGTTGCGCCTTGTCGACCAGCAGCGCCTCGGCCGGCGTCTTGTACGCGCTCTTCAGGTAGTTGCGGAACCCGTCGGCGAGCGGCTCGAGCACGGCCATCGCGTCGACGTCGGTTTCTTCCTGCGACGCATCCATCCGGCCCGGCGCGAACGGCACCGAGATCGAGATACCCGCGTTCTTCGCCGCCTGCTCGACGCCGGCCGCACCGGCCAGCACGATCAGGTCGGCCAGCGACACCTTCTTGCCGTCCGTCTGAGCATCGTTGAACGCCTTCTGCACGCCTTCGAGCGTTTCGAGCACCGTCGCCAGCGCCGCCGGCTGGTTCACTTCCCAGTCCTTCTGCGGCGCGAGGCGGATGCGCGCACCGTTCGCGCCGCCGCGCTTGTCCGAACCGCGGAACGTCGCCGCCGACGCCCATGCGGTCGACACGAGCTGCGACACCGACAGGCCCGTGGCCAGCACCTTCGCCTTCAGCGCGGCGACGTCGGCGGCGTCGATCAGCGGGTGATCGACGGCCGGAATCGGGTCCTGCCACAGCAGGTGTTCCGCCGGCACTTCCGGGCCGAGATAGCGGGCGCGCGGGCCCATGTCGCGGTGCGTGAGCTTGAACCACGCGCGAGCGAACGCGTCGGCGAATTCGGCCGGGTTCTCGTAGAAGCGGCGCGAGATCTTTTCGTAGGCCGGGTCGAAACGCAGCGACAGGTCGGTCGTCAGCATCGTCGGACGATGCTTCTTCGACGCGTCGTACGCATCGGGAATCACTTCGCCGGCGTCCTTCGCGACCCACTGGTGCGCGCCGGCCGGGCTCTTCGTGAGCTCCCACTCGTAGCTGAACAGGTGCTTGAAGAAGTCGTTGCTCCACTTCGTCGGCGTCGAGGTCCACGTGACTTCGAGGCCGCTCGTGATCGTGTCCTTGCCCTTGCCCGTGCCGAACGTGCTCTTCCAGCCGAGCCCCTGCTCCTCGAGGCCCGCGGCTTCCGGCTCGGGGCCGACGTTCGAGGCCGGGCCGGCGCCGTGCGTCTTGCCGAACGTGTGACCGCCCGCGATCAGCGCGACCGTTTCCTCGTCGTTCATCGCCATCCGCGCGAACGTCTCGCGGATGTCGTGCGCGGCAGCAACCGGGTCGGGGTTGCCGTCCGGACCTTCCGGGTTCACGTAGATGAGGCCCATCTGCACCGCGGCGAGCGGGCTTTCGAGCTCGCGCTTGCCCGTGTAGCGGCTGTTCGGGCCGCCGCTCAGTTCCAGCCAGATTTTTTCCGAGCCCCAGTACACGTCGTCCGGTTCCCACGTGTCAGCGCGGCCGCCGGCATAGCCGAACGTCTTGAAGCCCATCGATTCGAGCGCGACGTTGCCGGTCAGGATCAGCAGGTCGGCCCACGAGATGTTGCGGCCGTACTTCTGCTTGATCGGCCACAGCAGGCGACGCGCCTTGTCGAGGCTGACGTTGTCCGGCCAGCTGTTGAGCGGCGCGAAGCGCTGCTGCCCGCCACCCGCGCCGCCGCGGCCGTCGGCCGTGCGATACGTGCCGGCGCTATGCCATGCCATGCGCACGAACAGGCCGCCGTAGTGGCCGAAGTCGGCCGGCCACCAGTCCTGCGACGTCGTCATCAGCGCGTGCAGGTCCTGCTTCACCGCGGCGAGATCCAGCTTCTTGAACGCCTCGGCGTAGTCGAAATCCGGGTCCATCGGATCGGACAGCGCCGAATGCCGATGCAGGACGTTGAGGTTCAGCTGATTCGGCCACCAGTCCTTGTTGGTCGTGCCGCTGCCTGCGGTGTGGTTGAACGGGCACTTCGTTTCGTTCGACATGCTTTTTCTCCTTGTCTTGCTCGTAGACCCCCACGTGCCGGGCGCGGTTCGTGGAGCATTGCGGGGGGATGAAACGGAACAGGCGGTTCCTCCGGTCGTACTACGGGACGTCGTGCGCGGCCTGCGACCCGCGTTCCCGCTGCGACGCGCCGCAGGGGCGCTCGGGGAAGCGGCTGCCGGCGGTCGTCGTGCCGGCGAGGCGGGTGGTTCTGCGTGTATCGGACATGCAATGCTCCCTCATGGCTCGACGGCAGTTAATCGGGGGAACACACGACCGGTGCGGCGGCACTCATCCGCCATACACACGGTCCGCCAGGTACGCGAACGCAATCGGACGCAGGCTGCGAACCGCCGCCCTGGCGCGATGTACGACCATGTCACGCGACGGGACGTTCCGCTGCGCGTGCTGCAATACCGACCGCATCATGACATCCTCCTTTGACGCTTGCATTCATCGTGCATCCCGCACCGACCGCACGTCGACTTGACGCCGATCCATGTAGAGGATTCTATCTATATCTATCAATTATTTGAATTTGATAAATTTCATCTATGCGATAGGAAAAAATAAACGGGGTCGCAAGACCCCGTTCATCACGCTGCCACATGTACATGCGCAGCCGCCTCAGTGTCAGTTCATCGTGGCCGGCATGTCGAGCTTCGCGACGCCCGGCAGCTCGCACGCGGCAATCGCGTCGCTGATCGCGTCGATCGCGGGCATCCGCGTGAAGCTCTTGCGCCATACGAGCACCACGCGGCGATCGGGCACCGGCTCGTTGAACGGCACGTACGACAGCAGCTCGGCATCCGGGCCGTTCGCGCGCGGGCCGACCTCGGCGACCGACATCCGCGGCAGCACGGTGATGCCGACGCCGCTCGCGACCATGTGGCGGATGGTTTCGAGCGACGAGCCCTCGAAGGTCTTCTGGATGCCGTCGGCCGTCTGCGAGAAGCGCATCAGTTCCGGACACACGCCCAGCACGTGATCGCGGAAGCAGTGGCCGTTGCCGAGCAGCAGCATGGTTTCCTGCTTCAGGTCCTCGGCGTCGATTTCGTCGCGCTTCTCCCACGGATGGCCGGCCGGCAGCGCGACGACGAACGGCTCGTCGTACAGCGGCCGCACCATCAGGCCGGTTTCGGGGAACGGCAGCGCCATGATCGCGGCGTCGATCTCGCCCTGCTTCAGCAGTTCGAGCAGCTTCAGCGTGTAGTTCTCCTGCAGCATCAGCGGCATCTGCGGAACACGCTGGATCATCTGCTTGACGAGCGTCGGCAGCAGATACGGCCCGATCGTGTAGATCACGCCGAGGCGGAACGGGCCGACGAGCGGGTCCTTGCCCTGCTTCGCGATCTCCTTGATCGCGAAGGTCTGCTCGAGTACGCGCTGCGCCTGGGTCACGATCTGGTCGCCGATCGGCGTCACGCTCACTTCGCTCGCACCGCGCTCGAAAATCTGCACGTTGAGCTCGTCTTCGAGCTTCTTGATCGCCACCGACAGCGTCGGCTGGCTCACGAAGCATGCTTCGGCCGCGCGGCCGAAATGCCGCTCGCGCGCAACCGCGACGATGTATTTCAATTCAGTCAGCGTCATTGTGGGTCAATCAGAGATATACAGGCGATAGGTTTAATTTATACACCTGTTGGCACCGATTCGCCAAGTTTCTCTGCATCGCGATGCGTCGATCGGCGTCGAATTGGCGTCGACTGGCGGCTTTCGATCCGGCCCCGAGCCGGTCGATCAGGCCTTCAGATACTGTTCGCGCGCACCGAGCCAGCGCGCGAGATGCTGCGTGACGACCTCGGGGTACGCGGCAATCAGCCGCGCCGCGGCCTCGCGGGCCGGGTCGATCAGCCAGCCGTCGGTCTCGAGGTTCGCAAAGCGCAGCATCGCCGCGCCCGACTGGCGCGCGCCGAGGAATTCGCCGGGCCCGCGGATTTCGAGGTCGCGCCGCGCGATCTCGAAGCCGTCGGTCGTCTCGCGCATCGTCTTCAGCCGCTCGCGGCCGGTGAGCGACAGCGGCCCGGTGTACAGCAGCACGCACACCGACGCCGCGGTGCCGCGCCCGACCCGGCCGCGCAACTGGTGCAGCTGCGCGAGGCCGAAGCGCTCCGCGTGCTCGATCACCATCAGCGACGCGTTCGGCACGTCGACGCCGACCTCGATCACGGTCGTCGCGACCAGCAGCTGCACTTCGTTGCGCGTGAACGCCTCCATCACGGCCGCCTTGTCGGCCGGCGACAGCCGGCCGTGCACGAGCCCGACCTTCAGTTCGGGCAGCGCCGCGGCGAGCGTCTCGTAGGTCTCGACGGCCGTCTGCAGCTGCAGCGTCTCGCTCTCCTCGATCAGCGGGCATACCCAGTACACCTGGCGCCCGGTCAGCGCGGCCTCGCGCACGCGGGCGATCACTTCTTCGCGCCGCGCGTCGCCCACCAGCCGCGTCAGCACCGGCGTGCGGCCGGGCGGCAACTCATCGATCGTCGACACCTCGAGATCGGCGTAATACGTCATCGCGAGCGTGCGCGGGATCGGCGTGGCCGACATCATCAGCTGGTGCGGCTGAAAGTCGCGTGCGCCGTTGGCGGCGTTCGCGGCCTTCGCGCGCAGCGCGAGACGCTGCTCGACGCCGAAGCGGTGCTGCTCGTCGACGATCACGAGGCCCAGCCGCGCGAATTCGACCGTGTCCTGGATGATCGCGTGCGTGCCGATCACGAGCTGCGCGGTGCCGAGCGCGGCCGCCTCGATCGCCGCGCGCTTTTCCTTCGCCTTCAGGCTGCCCGCGAGCCACGCGACCGTGACGCCGAGCGGCTCGAGCCACGCGCGCAGCTTGCGCGCGTGCTGTTCCGCGAGGATTTCGGTGGGCGCCATCAGCGCGGCCTGGTAGCCGGCGTCGATCGCCTGCGTGGCGGCCAGCGCCGCGACGACCGTCTTGCCGCTGCCGACGTCGCCCTGCAGCAGCCGCTGCATCGGGTGCGCAAGCGTGAGGTCGTGCGCGATCTCGTCGACGACGCGCGCCTGCGCGCCCGTCAGCGTGAACGGCAGCGCCGCGTACAGACGCGTGGTCAGCGCATCGGTATCGGTCGCGGTGCGCCGCGGCATCGCGGGCGCGGCGCGCGTGCGGCGCTCTTCGTGCGCGCGCTTCAGCGACAACTGCTGGGCGAGCAGTTCCTCGAACTTGATGCGCGTCCACGCCGGATGCGAGCCGTCCATCAGCGCGGCTTCGTCGGAATCGACGCGCGGGTGATGCAGGATACGCACCGCCTGCTCGAGCGTCGGCACGTCGAGCGGCTTCAGGTAATCGCGCTGGATCTCGGGTGGCAGCAGTTCGGGCAGCGGCGTGCGCTCGACCGCGTTCTCGATCGCCTTGCGCAGATACGCCTGCGACACGCCGGCCGTGCTCGGGTAGACCGGCGTGAGCACCTGCGGCAGCGGCGCATCGGCTTCGACGACGCGCACGGCCGGATGCACCATCTCCATCCCGAAAAAGCCGCCGCGCACGTCGCCGCGCACGCGCAGCCGCTGGCCGACGGCCATCTGCTTGACCTGCGACCCGTAGAAGTTCAGGAAGCGCAGCACGAGCTGCTCGCCGTCGTCGTCCTGGATCTTCACGACGAGCTGGCGGCGCGGCCGGTACGCGACCTCGTTGTCGAACACGACGCCTTCGGTCTGCGCGATGCCGCCCGGCAGCAACTCGCCGATCGGCGTGAGCGTGGTCTCGTCCTCATAGCGCATCGGCAGATGCAGCACGAGATCGATCGAACGCGTGAGCCCG
>NZ_BCPO01000020.1:0-64021 GCF_016586105.1 Burkholderia sp. E168m15 | reverse complement strand
GTCTGGGTGCTTCGCAAGGCAAGTACAATAGCGGCTTTCACGTCGTCCGAACGAACGACGCCGGCCAGGCCGCGCATCCCGTCATCATAGCGGCTCGCGCGCGCCGATTACGCGTTTCCGCCCTGCCGGCGACGCCCGCCGGCCGCTTCGAACCAGCCCGCATGTTCACGCTTTCCGATTTCGATTTCAATCTGCCGCCCGAGCTGATTGCCCAAACCGCGCTGCCCGATCGCACCGCGAGCCGCCTGCTCGAGGTCGACGGCAGCGTCGCGCCCGCACGCCTCGTCGACCGCCATTTCGCCGAGCTGCCGTCGTGCATCGCGCCGGGCGACCTGCTCGTGTTCAACGATACCAAGGTGCTGAAGGCGCGTTTCTTCGGCCAGAAGGCCAGCGGCGGCAAGATCGAGGTGCTGATCGAGCGCGTGACCGGCACGCACACGGCGCTCGCGCAGATCCGCGCGAGCAAGTCGCCGGGCGCCGGCACGACGCTGCGCCTGGCCGATGCGTTCGACGTGACGGTCGGCGAGCGCGTCGAGCCGTTCTTCACGCTGCACTTCCCCGCGCCGTGCCTCGACCTGATCGAGCAGCACGGCCGGCTGCCGCTGCCGCCGTATATCGAGCACGACGCCGATGCGACCGACGAGACCCGCTACCAGACCGTCTATGCGAGCAACCCGGGCGCGGTCGCCGCGCCCACGGCCGGGCTTCATTTCGACCAGCCGCTGCTGGAGCAGCTCGACGCGATGGGCGTCGAGCGCGCGACGCTGACGCTGCACGTCGGCGCCGGCACGTTCCAGCCGGTGCGCGTCGAGAACATCGCCGAGCACAAGATGCACAGCGAGTGGTACGACCTGCCGCAGTCGCTGGTCGACAAGATCGCCGCGACCCGCGCGCGCGGCGGCAACGTGATCGCGGTCGGCACGACGTCGATGCGCGCGCTCGAAGCCGCGGCGCGCAGCGCCGACGAGGCCGGCCGCCCGCTCGCGGCGACGCAGGCCGAGACCGACATCTTCATCACGCCCGGCTACCGTTTCCGCGTGGTCGACCGGCTCGTGACGAACTTCCACCTGCCGAAGTCGACGCTGCTGATGCTGGTGTCCGCGTTCGCGGGCGTCGAGACGATCCGGGCCGCGTACCGGCACGCGATCGAAGAACGCTACCGCTTCTTCAGCTACGGCGACGCGATGCTGCTCACGCGGCGCGACACGCCGGAGGCGCCGGGCGCGTAAGCGCAGCCGACGGGATCGGCTCGATGCACACGATGGCCGGCGCGTCGCACTGCCGCCATGCCGTTTTTTTACGTTGTGCGCGCTACGCTGGCGCACACCCGCTTTTTCCCGCCGCCGATTTCCCGGGCGGCGTTTCCAACATGCGCCGGACTTGCGATCCGGAGTCAGCGCTTCAGCGCATACTCCGGTCCCATGCAGAGCTTTTTCCGGTAGCAAGGAGCACGACACGATGACCGATGGTTCATCCCACGATACGCACGCTGATACGCACGCCCCCGTGCAGGACCGCCCGGCCAACGGGCTCGAATTCGAATTGCTGACGACCGACGGCCACGCGCGCCGCGGCCGCGTGAAGCTCAATCACGGTACGGTCGAGACGCCGATCTTCATGCCGGTCGGCACGTACGGCACCGTGAAGGCGATCCAGCCGCGCGAGCTGCACGAGATCAAGGCCCAGATCATCCTCGGCAACACGTTCCACCTGTGGCTGCGCCCGGGCCTCGACACGATCGACGCGCACGGCGGCCTGCACGGCTTCATGGGCTGGAACAAGCCGATCCTGACCGATTCGGGCGGCTTCCAGGTGTTCTCGCTCGGCGACCTGCGCAAGATCACCGAGGACGGCGTCACGTTCGCGTCGCCGATCAACGGCGACAAGCTGTTCCTGTCGCCGGAAGTGTCGATGCAGATCCAGAAGGTGCTGAACTCCGACGTCGTGATGCAGTTCGACGAGTGCACGCCGTACGCGACCAACGGCGTGCCGACGACGCACCAGGAAGCGGCCGACTCGATGCGCATGTCGCTGCGCTGGGCGAAGCGCTCGCTCGACGAATTCCACCGGCTCGGCAACCCGAATGCGCTGTTCGGGATCGTCCAGGGCGGGATGTTCGAGGACCTGCGCGACGAATCGCTCGCGGGCCTCGCGGAACTCGGCTTCCACGGCCTCGCGATCGGCGGGCTGTCGGTGGGCGAGCCGAAGGAAGACATGATGCGCGTGCTGCAGCACGTGGGCCCGAAGCTGCCGGCCAACAAGCCGCACTACTTGATGGGCGTGGGCACGCCGGAGGATCTGGTCGAGGGCGTGGCGAACGGCATCGACATGTTCGACTGCGTGATGCCGACCCGCAACGCGCGCAACGGGTGGCTCTTCACGCGCTTCGGCGACGTGAAGATCCGCAACGCGACGCACAAGAACTCGTTGAAGCCGCTCGATTCGACCTGCACCTGCTACACGTGCCAGAACTTCTCGCGCGGCTATCTGCATCACCTGCACCGGGTCGGCGAAATCCTCGGCGCGCAGCTGAACACGATCCACAACCTGCACTACTACCTGCAGCTGATGAGCGAGATCCGCGACGCGATCGAAACGCATACGTTCGACGCATTCCGGCAGCGCTTCGCGGAGGATCGCGCCAGAGGGGTCGACTGACGGGCCGGCCGGCGGCCCGCACCGCGGCCAGTCACATAGGACGCGTACTAATTGGCACACTCAAATCGCCAGTCGCGACCGCCAAACATTACAATTACCTTTCCAAACAAGTCGCAACGGTATCGGTTCGTGCTTTAACAGCTTGATCCGAAAGCGCATTTGCCGATCCGTTCGCGCATGGGGCCGGTGGTAGAATAACCGGCTTATTTTTCGATCTTCCCCTACGGAGAGACCAACGTGCCGTTCATTTCCAATGCCTTCGCGCAAGGCGCCGGTGGCGCCGAATCGAGCCTGATGAGCTTCCTGCCGCTCATCCTGATGTTCGCGGTGCTGTACTTCATCATGATCCGTCCGCAGATGAAGCGTCAGAAGGAACACCGCAACATGCTCGCGGCCATGGCGAAGGGCGACGAAGTCGTCACGAGCGGCGGCCTCGTCGGCAAGGTGACGAAGGTCACCGAAGGCTACATCGGCGTCGAAATCGCCGAAGGCACCGAAATCACCGTGCAGAAGGCTGCCGTCACGACCATTCTGCCGAAGGGCACGATCAAGTCGCTGTAAGGCTTTCACCGAGCGTCCGGCTCCCCGCGCCGTGCCCGCCTGAGAGAGCGGGCCGCCGCGGCGCCGGACGCGACGCTTTCACGCCAACCACCCGTTCGGCCCCCTCATGAATCGTTATCCACTCTGGAAATATGTCGTGATGGTCGTGGCGCTCGCCATCGGCCTTCTGTACACATTGCCCAACTTCTTCGGCGAAGCGCCGGCGGTGCAGGTGTCGAGCGGCAAGGCCACGGTCAAGCTCGACTCGACCACGCTGACCCAGGTCGAATCGGCACTCGCGTCCGCGCAGATCAAGCCGGACGACGTCACCTTCGAGAACACGGCGACCAGCGCGAACATCCGCGTGCGCCTGAAGGACACCGATACGCAGCTGCGCGTCAAGGACCTGCTGCAGAAGTCGCTGAATGCCGACCCGAACGATCCGCAGTACGTCGTCGCACTGAACCTGCAGAGCGCGTCGCCGCGCTGGCTGACCGCCCTGCACGCGCTGCCGATGTATCTCGGCCTCGACCTGCGCGGCGGCGTGCACTTCCTGCTCCAGGTCGACATGACGGGCGCGCTCACGAAGAAGCTCGACTCCGACGCGTCCGACGCGCGCTCGCTGCTGCGCGACAAGAACATCCGCGACGGCGGCGTGAGCCGCGTCGAGCAGTCCGTGGTCGTCAACTTCAGCGATGCGCAGACGGCGGAAGACGCCCGCAAGGTGCTCGCCGCGTCGATCACCGAGCTGCAATGGGCGACCCAGCCCGGCGGCGGCGGCACGCAAGTCGTCGGCACCTTCACGCCGGCCGTGCAGAAGTCGGTCGAGGACGCCGCGCTCAAGCAGAACCTGACGACGCTCCACAACCGTGTGAACGAGCTCGGCGTGTCCGAGCCGATCCTGCAGCAGCAAGGCAGCGACCGCATCGTCGTCGAACTGCCGGGCGTGCAGGACACTGCGAAGGCGAAGGACATCATCGGCCGCACCGCGACGCTCGAGGCGCGCCTGGCCGACCCGATCAACACGCACCCGAACCCGAACGACCCCGTGCCGCCGGGCGAGGAGCTGTTCACGCAAGGCAACCAGGCGCCGGTGCTGCTGAAGAAGGACGTGATCTTCACCGGCGACCGCATCATCGATGCATCGGCCGGCTTCGACGAACACCAGCGTCCGTCGGTCAACATCCGCCTCGATTCGGCGGGCGGCCGCGCGGTGCGCACCGTATCGCGCGACAACATCGGCAAGCCGATGGCGATGGTGCTGTTCGAGAAGGGCAAGGGCGAAGTGCTGACGGTCGCGACGATCCAGTCGGAACTCGGCGACCGCTTCCAGATCACGGGCCAGCCGACGCCGCAGGCCGCGGCCGACCTCGCGCTGCTGCTGCGCGCCGGTTCGCTCGCCGCACCGATGGACATCATCGAGGAACGCACGATCGGCCCGAGCCTCGGCGCCGACAACATCAAGATGGGCGTGCACTCGGTGATCTGGGGCTTCTGCGCGATCGCCGTGTTCATGATCGCGTACTACATGCTGTTCGGCGTGGTGTCGGTGATCGGCCTGTCGGTGAACCTGCTGCTGCTCGTCGCCGTGCTATCGCTGATGCAGGCGACGCTGACGCTGCCCGGTATCGCGGCCATCGCGCTCGCGCTCGGTATGGCAATCGACTCGAACGTGCTGATCAACGAGCGCGTGCGTGAAGAACTGCGCGCCGGCCAGCCGCCGCAGCTCGCGATCCAGGCCGGCTACGCGCATGCGTGGGCGACGATTCTCGACTCGAACGTCACGACGCTGATCGCCGGCCTCGCGCTGCTTGCGTTCGGTTCGGGCCCGGTTCGCGCGTTCGCGATCGTGCACTGCCTCGGCATCCTGACGTCGATGTTCTCCGCGGTGTTCTTCTCGCGCGGGCTCGTCAACCTCTGGTACGGCGGCCGCAAGAAGCTGAAGTCGCTCGCGATCGGCCAGGTGTGGAAGCCGGAAGGCGCCGCTGCCGCCGCGTCGTTCACCGACGAGGACGAATCGACCGACACCGCGCGCGCCGCGAAGCTCGCCGCCCCGGCGAAGGGCAACGCGCCCCGCGCCGGCAAGCCGCAGTTGCGCAACCGCGCGCAGCAAGGCGTGTCGCCGAAGAAACCGGGCTCGACCCAATAAGGCCCCGGAGACGAAGCCATGGAATTTTTCCGCATCCGTAAAGACATTCCGTTCATGCGGCACGCGCTGGTGTTCAACGTGATCTCGCTGGTCACGTTCCTCGCCGCCGTGTTCTTCCTGTTCCACCGCGGGCTGCACCTGTCCGTCGAATTCACCGGCGGGACGGTGATCGAGGTGCAGTACCAGCAGGCCGCGGAACTCGAACCCGTGCGCGCGACGCTCGGCAAGCTCGGCTATGCCGACGCGCAGGTGCAGAACTTCGGCACGTCGCGCAACGTGCTGATCCGCCTGCAGCTGAAGGAAGGCCTCACGTCCGCGCAGCAGAGCGACCAGGTGATGGGCGCGCTGAAGGCGCAGAGCCCGGACGTCACGCTGCAGCGCGTCGAGTTCGTCGGCCCGCAGGTCGGTCGCGAGCTCGCGACCGACGGTCTGCTCGCGCTCGCGTGCGTCGTGATCGGCATCGTGATCTACCTGTCGTTCCGCTTCGAATGGAAGTACGCGGTGGCGGGCATCATCGCCAACCTGCACGACGTCGTGATCATTCTCGGCTTCTTCGCGTTCTTCCAGTGGGAGTTCTCGCTGGCGGTGCTCGCGGCGATCCTCGCGGTGCTCGGCTACTCGGTCAACGAGTCGGTCGTCATCTTCGACCGAATCCGCGAGACGTTCCGCCGCGAACGCAAGATGAGCGTGCAGGAAGTGATCAACCACGCGATCACGACCACGATGTCGCGCACGATCATCACGCACACGTCGACGGAAATGATGGTGCTGTCGATGTTCTTCTTCGGCGGTCCGACGCTGCACTACTTCGCGCTCGCGCTGACGGTCGGCATCATGTTCGGCATCTACTCGTCGGTGTTCGTCGCGGGCTCGCTCGCGATGTGGCTCGGCATCAAGCGCGAAGACCTGGTCAAGGAAAAGAAGACCGCGCACGATCCGGACGATCCGAACGCGGGCGCGCAGGTTTAAGCGCCACGCCGTTTCGGCATCGAAGCAAAGCCGGCCCGTCTGGGTCGGCTTTTTTTATGCGCGGGCCGCCGTCGTGCGGCGCGCCAACGGCTCGGCCGGCGCCGTCGCGGGTGTCGGCTACAATCGTCACCGCCCTGCCCCGCCGCATGCCGGCCGCGCGCCGGCCGGGCAAACCCCTCGCCATCCGTCCGAACGTGCGGTCCCGATGATGCTTCCCATGCGTGTCGTTCGTCGCCTCGCCGCCTGCGCTGCCGCCGCGGCCGCATTTCCGTATGCGTCGCTCGTCGGTGCGCAACCGGCATCCGCGCCGCCTGCCGTTGCACCTGCCCCCGCTTCGGTGCCCGCCGCCCAACCGCCGTCGCCCTGCCCGCCCGACTGGGAACCGCAGCTCTGCGAACTCAAAGCGGCCGTCGAAGTGCTGAAGCGGCAACACCTGACCGACGTCGACATCGGCGCGCTGCTCGACGCCGCGACCCACGAAGGCATCAAGACGCTGCCGTACGCGCGCTTCTTCAACGCGAAGGAAGAGCAGGAACGGCGCGACGACGAGCGGCGCGCGCGCGACGGCACGCCGGGCATCGGCATCGTGTTCGAGACGCGGCCCGACGGGCTGCACATCATCGACGTGATTCCCGATGCGCCGGCCGAAAAGACCGGTGTGCGGCCCGACGACCTCGTCGTCGCGATGAACGACAGGAGCGTCGTCGGCATCGACGGCGGCGAGTTGATGAAGCTCGCGAAGGGCGACGCGGGCGTGCCGCTGAAGCTCACGGTGCAGCGCGGCCCGCAGCATGCGGTGCTGACCTTCGCGCCCGTGCGCGCGATCGTCAAGCCGCATCCGGCGACCGCGAAGCGGCTCGACGGCGACATCCTGTACACGCGGCTGTCGAGTTTTCCGGAGCCGGCGGTCGGCGACTATATCGACGCGGTGCAGGCCGCGCGCCGCGCGGGCCCGCCGGTGAAGCAGATGATCCTCGACCTGCGCATCAACGGTGGCGGTGCGCTCAATGCGGCGATCGGCATCACCGCGCTGTTCGCGGGACGCGACCGCACCGCGATGGTGACGGTCGAGCGCGACGGCACGCACCGCCGCCGCTACACGACCAACTGGCCCGACTACGAACTGCCCGTCATGCACGGCCAGGACCCGCTCGCGCCGCTACAGGCCGACGACTGGTGGCGCACCGTACCGCTCGTGGTGCTGGTCGACGGCCAGAGCGCGTCGGCCGCCGAAGCGACCGCGGCGGCGCTGAAGGATCTCGGCCGCGCGACACTGCTCGGCATGCCGACCTACGGGAAAGGGCTCGCGCAAACGGGCGTCGACCTGATCGACGGCACGCGCCTGAATTTCACGTTCGCGCGCAACCTGCGGCCGAACGGGTGCCCGATGGATGGTTACGGCGTCGTGCCGGACCGGCTCGTGCCGCCGCGCCGCGATGCGGACGTCGACGGCGTGCTGCTGTGGTACCGGGAAGTCGATCTCGCCCGCGCGCCCTATGCGGACCGGCAGGCGCCCGACCCGTTCGCGCAGGTGCGCAAGGCCCGGCAGAAGCTGCGCGAAGCGCGCGTGCGCGCGAAGGTCGATACGGCGAGGAGCGCGGCGCTGCCGCAGCGCGCATTCGGCACGGCGGCCGACTGGCAGCTCCGTCAGGCGCTCAATGCCCTCGCCGGCCGCCCGGTGCAGACCATCGCCGCGCCCGCGCAACTGATGCCGGCGCAACCGGTCTGCGAGCGCGGCGGCAACTGACGCGCCGCCGCGCCGGACCGGGCGCCACGATGATAAATTGAATGCTCCAATCACTTCATCCGGACCCAGCCCGATAATGCGTACTCAGCCAGGCGGAGCCCTCCGGGGGTTCAAGTATTCACTCGTGACGACCATCATGGGCGCGCTTATCGGCAGCTTCGGCACCTGGATGGTCGACCGCAACATGGTCAGCGCAGCACGCGAGACGGCCCGTCTCGCAGAGCAACGCACGGCGTTTGTCGAAGTATGGGGGCAAGCCGAGCTATTCGCCTTGAAGCAGGCGCGATATGACGACTTCTCGTCGCTCGACGATTTGGCGGCGAAAATGCCGCAAAACCCGGTGTCAGCAATTTTCCGGAACAACTATCGTGTGCTCGGAGCTGAAGCGAATCGCGCCCAAGATGAAGCGCGTAACTCGCTCGCGGCCAAGCACCTGCTCCTGTCGGAACCGCAATACGCCACGGCCCGCCGCTTCATCGACGCCACATCCGCGGAGAACCGAACCGGAAAGCGCGTCACGGCGGCCAATCTCGAAGCGCTACGCGCGACTGCGAAGACGCTTCTCGCTAGCGACGGCTGAATCGCAGCCATCACTAGCTACACGAGTCACCGAAACCCGAACCGCTTGCGCAGCACGACCAGCGCCGCGAGGCTCAGCACGGCCGCGAACATCAGATAGAAGCTCGGCGCGGTCTTCATCCCGGTCTCGCGGATCAGCCACGCGATGATGAACGGCCCGAAGCCGCCGAAGATCGTCACCGCGACGTTATAGGCGAGCGACATCCCGGTCGTGCGCGTCTGCACCGGAAACACCTCGGACAACAGGCCCGGCAGCGCCGCGAAGTAGCCGGTCATCAGGAACGCGAGCAGCACCTGCAGCGCGATCAGCGTGCCGAAGCCCGGATGCGCGACGAGATACGCGAACGCCGGATAAATCAGCACGAGGATGCCGACGGCCGGCGCGATCATCACGCGCACGCGGCCGTAGCGATCCGACCAGTGCCCGACGAGCGGCGCGAACGCCATCTGGATCACGCCGACCACGAGAATCGCGGCAAACGCGGCCGACGGCGCGAGGCCCAGCTGCTTCACGCCGTAGGTCGGCATGAACAGCACGAGATAGGTGGCGACGGTGCCGAGCACGACCACGCCCATGGCCGCGACGAGGCGCGCCTTGTGCGACGCGAACGTATCGCGCAGCGGGTTCGCGGTGCCTTCGGCCGCGAGGAATTCGGGCGTCTCGTCGACCTTGGTGCGGATGTAGTACGCGACGGGCCCGAGCAGCAACCCGAAGAAGAACGGCACGCGCCAGCCCCACGACGCCATCTGGTCGGCCGTGAGCTGCGCGTTCAGCACGGTGCCGAAACCCGCGGCGAGCAGCGTCGTGAGCCCTTGGCTCGCGACCTGCCAGCTCGCGAAGAAGCCGCGCCGGCCCGGCACGTGCTCGGCGAGGAACGCGGTCGCGCTGCCGAACTCGCCGCCGGCCGAGAAGCCCTGCATCAGCCGCGCGGCGACGAGGATCACCGGCGCGGCGACGCCGATCGTCCCGTAGGTCGGCAGCACCGCGATGATCAGCGTGCCGGCCATCATCAGCAGGATCGACAGCGTGAGCGCGGCCTTGCGACCCGCGCGGTCGGCATACGCGCCGAGCACGATCGCGCCGAGCGGGCGCATGAAGAACGACACGCCGAACGTGCCGAGCGTGAGCAGCAGCGACACGGTGTCGTTGCCGGCCGGGAAGAACAGCTTCGAGATCGTCACCGCGAAAAAGCCGTAGACGACGAGATCGAACCACTCGAGCGCGTTGCCGATCGACGCGGCGACCACCGCGCGCCACACGCGCGGCGACGAGGCAATGGAGCTGGACTGCGTGACGGCATGCATCGGCGATCTCCTTGTCGTTGTACGTTCTGTTCGAGGCGGCCGCCGTCGCGCCGTCGCGCCGTCGGCCTGCCCGGCGCCGCATGGCCACATGCGGCGCTCGGGCGATTATAGGCGCGCAAAAAAAACCGCCGCGCCCCGGTAACGGGAGCGCGGCGGTTTGCCCGCGGGGCCGGCGCGACGGCCGGCCCCGCCGGGGAGTCTTACTGCTGCTTGACCGCTTCGGCCGTGATCAGCAGCTTCGTCTTCATCTTGAAGCCGTACTGCTTGCCGTAGTCGAGGCCGAAATCGTCGCGGCTGAATTCGCCGACCGCATCGACGCCGCACACTTCACGCTTGAGCATCGGGTGCGGCATGCACTTGAACGAATCGATCTTCAGCGTGAGCGGCTTCGTGACGCCGTGCAGCGTCAGGTTGCCGACCACCGACACCGGCTTGTCGCCGTCGAACTTGATCGTGCCCTTGTAGTTCGCCTGCGGGAACTTCGCCGCATCGAAGAACTCGGCCGTCTGCAGGTGCTCGTCGAGCTTCGCGCTGCCCGTGTGGATCGACGCGATGTCGGTCGTCACGTCGACCGTGCCGGTCTTCGCCGCGCGATCGAGCGTCACGGTGCCGCTCGACTTGTCGAACTTGCCGCGCCAGACCGACAGGCCGCCGAAGTGGTCGGCCTCGAAGCTCGGGTACGTGTGGCTCGGATCGAACTGGTAGGTTGCGCTTTCGGCGAAGGCCGAGAACGACAGGGAAGCGGCCAGAGCGCCGGCAGCGATGATCAGATGCTTTTTCAAACTTTTTCTCCTGGAAACGGCGCCGCGCCCTCGCGCGGCATTCAGTTGAGGCGGCAACCTGCCGCTTACTTCGTGGCGACGAGATGGAACTTGATCTGCACTTCGTCCGCGACGATCGACGTGTCCTTCCACTCGCCGGTGCCGACGTTGAAGGTCGAACGCTTGATCGGCAGCACGCCGTCGAACGTCTGCGTCGCGCCGTTTTGCGCGACCGTGACGGGCACCGTGACGGTCTCGGCCTTGCCCTTGATCGTCAGCTTGCCGGTCACGTTGTACTTGTTGCCGCCGGCCGGCGCGATCGCCGACGACACGAAGGTCGCCTGCGGATAGGTCTTCGCATCGAACCAGTCCTTGCCGGCGACCTGGTCGTTGTACATCTTGTCGCCGAGGTCGAAGCTCGCGACGTCGATCGTCATTTGCGCGCTGCCCTGCGCGGCTTTCGCCGGGTCGAACTTCACCTGCGCGGAAAACTTCTTGAACGCGCCTTCGGTCGGCACGTTCATCTGCTTCGACACGGCGGACACCTTGCTCTTCGCGAGATCGACGTCGGCATGCGCCGCGCCCGACGCGACAAGCACCGCCGCGGCGAACGCGGTCAGCATGGAGCGGGAGAAAGACACTTTCATGGGATCCTTCATTTGGCAAAGGGAAGCATGCGCGACAACAGGCCGTCGCGGTCCAACAGCTGATGCTTGAGCGCCGCGAGCACGTGCATCGCAACGAGCGCAAGCAGAATGTAATTCAAAGACACATGCAGCGTCTTGAAGGTTTCCTTGAGCGCCGGATCGGGGTCGATCAGGCGCGGCAGCGGCACGATACCCAGATAGACGACCGGAATGTTCGACGCCGAGCTGTACAGGTAGCCCGTCACCGGGATCACGATCATCAGCACGTACAGCAGCATGTGCACGCCGTGCGATGCCGCGCGCTGCCACGCCGGCGTGCCGCCCGGCAGCGGCGGCGGCACGTGGGTCGCACGCCAGAGCACGCGCACGACGGCCAGCGCGAACACCGTCACGCCGATCCACTTGTGCCACGAGAAGTACTTCAGCTTGGTCGGCGTGAAGCCGGGGATGTCCGTCATCACCCAGCCGAGCGCGAAGCCGCAGATGATCAGCAGCGCGATCAGCCAGTGCAAGGCGATCGCGGTGTGCGCGTAGCGTGCCGGCGCGGCCGGCGGCGATTTCGATGCCATCTTGGATTCCTCAGTTCAGCGAACGGCCGCGCCGGTAAATTCGTCCGACGCATGTCAAGGGCGCCATGCTACCGCAACCTTTTGACGCGCGCGGACTCTGAGGACAGGCGCGCCAGCCGGCTGACGGCTTCCCGCCATGTTACCGACCGGTCACGAAACTCACGATCCTTGACGCATCGAAAAAGCCCTTTTGGTAAGATTGGCGCGGGTTCCGGCCCCGTCGACGTGTTCCCCCAGCCGTCGCAACACCGCCTTTTCCATGCAACGATACGACCTGATTGCCTGCCACGAATGCGACGCACTGTTGCATAAACCGCGCCTGAGCGGCCGCCAGATCGCGCGCTGTCCGCGCTGCGACGCACTGCTCTATCGCAACAGCACCACGCAGATCGAGCGCATCACCGCGCTCGCGGTCGCCGCGCTCGTCACGTTCATCATCGCGCAGACGTTCCCGATCCTCGAAATGGACCTGAACGGCACGCGCGTGCAGACGACGCTGATCGGCGCGATCGACACGCTGTGGCATCAGGACATGGAGATCGTCGGCGTGATGGTGTTCTGCTCGACCGTGCTGTTCCCGCTCGTCGAGATGGCCGCGCTGCTGTACGTCCTGCTACCAATCCGCCGCGGCGTCGTGCCGCCCGGCCTCAACCTCGTGCTGCGCACGATCCAACTCGTGCGGCCGTGGGGGATGATCGAGGTGTTCATGCTCGGCATCCTGGTCACGATCGTAAAGATGGTCAGCCTCGCGCGCGTCGTGCCCGACGCGGCGCTGTTCGCGTTCGGCGCGCTCACGCTGATGACCGCCGTCGTGCTGATGTTCGACCCGCGCACCGTGTGGGACATCGCCGACGACCTGCGCGCCGGCCGCGCGCCGGCGCGGCCCGACCCCGCCGCGCCGCTGCCGGACGCGCCCCGCCGATGACGAGCCCCACGCCGATCGCCGCCCGCGAGGGCTATGCCAGCTGCCACGCGTGCGGGCTCGTGCAGACGATCGACCAGCCGCACGCGCATTGCGCGCGCTGCGGCAGCGCGCTGCACGTGCGCACCCCGAACAGCATCATGCGCACGTGGGCGCTGCTGCTCGCGGCCGCGATCCTCTACATTCCGGCGAACCTGCTGCCGATCATGCGCACGTCGTCGATCGTCGGCTCGCAGCAGGACACGATCATGAGCGGCGTCATCTATTTCTGGACGTCCGGCGACTGGCCGCTCGCCGTGGTGGTGTTCGTCGCCAGCATTCTCGTGCCGATGCTCAAGCTCGGCGTGCTGACGATCCTCGTCACCAGCGCGCAGCGCCGCGCCGCCTGGCGGCCGCTGCAGCGCACGCGCCTCTACCGGATCGTCGAGCGCATCGGCCGCTGGTCGATGCTCGACATCTTCGTCGTGACGCTGACCGTCGCGCTCGTCCATTTCCGTTCGCTCGCCGTCATCACGGCCGGCCCCGGCGCACTCGCGTTCGGCTCGGTCGTGATCCTGACGATGCTCGCGTCGATGCAGTTCGATCCCCGCCTGATCTGGGATCCAGTCGAAACCTCAGGGAATCACCATGAATAGTCCACAAGGCCCGCAGCACGACGCGCCCCGGCCGCCCGATCCGGCGATCTCGACGAAAAGCGGCTGGCTGCCGTCGCTCGTCTGGCTCGTGCCGCTGATCGCCGCGCTGATCGGCATCGGCCTCGTGATCAAGTCCGTGCGCGAGCGCGGCCCGGAAATCACGATCAGCTTCCACAGCGCCGAAGGGCTCGAGCCGGGCAAGACCCAGGTCAAGTACAAGGACGTCGAGATCGGCACGGTCAAGACGATCAAGCTGTCGAAGGACCTGTCGCGCGTGCTGGTCCAGGTGCAACTCAAGAAGGAAGCGGAAGACTTCGCGGTCCAGGGCTCGCGCTTCTGGATCGTGCGGCCGCGCGTCGGCGCGACCGGCGTATCGGGGCTCGGCACGCTGCTGTCCGGCGCGTACATCGGCGTCGACGCCGGCCACGGCCAGGACACGCTGACCGATTTCACCGGCCTCGAAACGCCGCCCGCCGTCACGGGCGACCAGAAAGGCACGCAATACGTGCTGCGCGGCGATTCGCTCGGCTCGGTGGACATCGGCTCGCCGGTCTACTATCGCCGCGTCCAGGTCGGCCAGGTGGTCGGCTTCTCGCTCGACAAGGACGGCACGGGCGTCACGTTCAACGTGTTCGTCAATGCGCCGTACGACCAGTACGTCGGCATGAATACGCGCTGGTGGCAGGCGAGCGGCGTCGATCTGCGGCTCGACTCGAGCGGCCTGAAGCTGAACACGCAGTCGCTCGCGACCGTGATCCTCGGCGGCATCGCGTTCCAGACGCCGCCGAACCAGGGCAGCGGCACGACCGCGCCGAACAACACGACGTTCCGCCTCGGCTCCGACGAGGGCGACGCGATGCGCGACCCGGACGGCCAGCCGCTGCAGGTCGTGATGAACTTCAACCAGTCGCTGCGCGGGCTCGCCGTCGGCGCGCCGGTCGATTTCCGCGGCATCGTGCTCGGCGAAGTGACGAACATCGGCATCGACTTCGATCCGAAGACGAAGAACTTCCTGATGCCGGTGACGATCAACGTGTATCCGGAACGCCTCGGCCGCCGCTTCCGCGAGACGATCGAAAGCAAGGGCGAACCGGCGCGCCGCGAGATCGTCGAGCGGCTCGTCCAGCACGGGCTGCGCGGCCAACTGCGCACCGGCAACCTGCTGACGAGCCAGCTGTACGTCGCGCTCGACTTCTTCCCGAAGGCGCCGCCCGTGAAGATCGATACCGCCCACCTGCCGTTCGAGCTGCCGACCGTGCCGAACACGCTCGACGAGCTGCAGCTGCAGGTCGCCGACATCGCGAAGAAGCTCGACAAGGTGCCGTTCGACCAGATCGGCGCGAACCTGAACAGCGCGCTCGCGAACGCCGACAAGCTGTTCAAGCAGCTCGACACGCAGGTCGCGCCGGAAGCGCGCGACACGCTGTCGGCCGCGAAGCAGACCTTCTCGACCGCCGAGGCGACGCTGCAGCAGGATTCGCCGCTGCAGTCCGACGTGCGCGGCGCGCTGAAGGAGCTCACGCGCACGCTGCAATCGCTGAACGCGCTCGCCGACTATCTGGAGCGCCACCCCGAATCGCTGCTCAAGGGCAAGCCAGGAGATAAACAATGACGACACGCGTGAACGGTTTCGCGAGCGGCGCGGCGGCGGCGCTCGCCGCACTCGCGCTCGCCGCATGCAGCTCGCCGCCCGCACGGTTCTACACGCTCAGCCCGGCCGACGCCGCGGCGCCGCTGCGCACCGCGCCGGCCAACCCGGCGTTCCTGATCGAGGTGCCGTCGGTCGGCGTGCCCGAGCAGGTCGCGAAGAGCCAGCTGGTCGTGCAGAAGAACGCCGCGCAGGTCGACGTGCTCGAGCAGGAACGCTGGGCGTCGCCGCCCGCCGACGAGATCCGCCGCGCGCTGTCGGACGATCTGGCCGCGCAGCTCGGCACGATCGACGTCGCGAATTCCGCGTATCCGGCCGGCGTGCCCGTGTACCGCATCAGCGTGAACGTGCAGCGCTTCGAATCGTGGCCGGGCAAGCGCGCGGCGGTCGACGCCGTCTGGAGCGTGCGCTCGCTCGCCACGCAGGCCGTGATGACCTGCCGCACGAGCGTCGCCGAACCGGTCGCCGACGGCTACGATGCGCTCGTCGCCGGCCACCGGCGCGCGCTCGACGTGATTGCCACGCAGGCCGCGGCCGGCGTGCGCGCGATGGCCGCCCGTCGCGGCGCGCCGACCGCGCCCGCTGCCGGCGGCAAGACGGCCGCCGCGCCGGTCGTGCCGTGCCCGGCCAACCCGACGTCCGGCGGCGACGCCGGCGCGACGGGCAAGTCCGGCGCATAAGCGAACGCGCACGGCGCGCGGGCGACGTTCGACACGACGTTCGCCTGCGCGGTATGGAATGGCGCGGTGCGGCCGGCAGCACGCGCGCCCGTCGTCGGCTGCACGCCGCTGCCACCGGCCCCGCGCACTGCCTTCACTGGCCGAACGGCCATGACATTCTTTGTCAAAGCCGCCGGAACCCGCGTCATGCAATGCGGTCGGCTTGCGTTTTCCGGCCCGATTGACGATCCTACGCACTTTCAGGCTCGCGCCGTAAGTCGTGCGCGCGAGCCGGCGGCGCCGGGCCGCGCTCGGCCCGACCGCCGTGCCTCCCGGCGCCCGCACGCGAATCGCGTGCACCGCGGCAGGGCAGCCGCATCGCGGGTCGCCGTGCCCCGTCCGGCACCGGCCCCGTCTCACCCGTTCTCACCGGCGTCGCGCCGTTTCCCCGGCCGGCATCCCGAACCCGCCCGTCCCGGGCTTTCGCTATCCCGTTTATGTTTCGTTCCCTGACGACCCTGATCAAGAAGTGGCGCGCGTCGCGCAATGCCGGTCACCAGCTCGATGCGCTGCTCGCGCATGCCGACGCCGACGCGTCGTACGCCGAGCGCAGCGAATGGCTGATCGAGCTCGCGCACTGGCTGCGCCGCAACGGTACGGTGCAGGACACGCCGGCCGAGCGCGACGCCGACACGCGCACGTATCCGGCCCATGCGCGGCTGCGCTACCTGTTCCACGTGCTCGACCGCAACCCCGCGTGGAAAGCGCACGCGGCGCGCATCCTGCGCGGCATCCTGCGCGAGTGCGACGGCATCTCGCTGCTGTGCGACGCCGGCATGCCGGTGCATTCGGGCTTCTTCGGCGCATTGTTCGAGCGGATCGATTCGTCGCTGATCCCGCCCGCGCCGAACCGCCGCGAACTGTCGGCGCTGTTCACGCTGATGTTCCCCGCGCCCGAGGACGCGAAATGGATCGACGCGCTGCCCGACGACCTGCTCGCGCGCCTCGCCGGCCTGATCTCGTTCGACGTCACCGAGGAAGAGCGCCACGAGCCCGGCTCGTTCTCGCGCGACCTGCTGGCCGCGCTGCACAACCTGACCTGCCAGATCAGCTCGACCGGCCTGTCGCAGACGGTGCGCAGCCGGCTGTCCGACGACGATGCGCGCAAGCCGCTCGAATCGCAGCCGTTCTACCGCCTCACCCGCGCGATGCTCGCGGTCGAGACCGCGCATGCGGCCGTCGAGGACGGCGGCGACCCGAGCAAGCTGCTGCACGAGGTGAACTACCTGCGCGTGCTGCTCGACGAATGCCGGATCGCCGTCGACGACGTGTTCGCGCACCTGTACCGCAACGGCGTGTCGGTCGACATCGTGTTCCAGGTCGAGCGGATGCGCATGCGCATCCTGCGCGCGGAAACGCTGCTGAACGCGTGGATGGCACGCGACGACCTGCACGGGATGGCGCACCTGACCGCCGAGCTGGTCGACGCGAACCAGAACAGCCAGAGCGTCGCGCACCTCGTGCGCAGCAACTTCTCGCTGTTCGCGCGCAAGCTCGTCGAGACCAACGCGGACACCGGCGAGCACTACATCTCGCGCGGCCGCACCGAGTACCTGAAGATGCTGCGGATGGCCGCGGGCGGCGGCCTCGTCACCGTCGTGACCGTGTGCGTGAAGTTCGCGATCACGGGCGCGCACCTGCAGTCGATGCTCGAAGGGCTGCTCGCGGGCATCAACTACGCGGCCAGCTTCATGCTGATGCACTTCCTGCACTTCACGCTCGCGACCAAGCAGCCCGCGATGACCGCGCCGACGCTCGCACGCGAGCTCGACGACACCGGCCACGAGGAAGGCGTGAAGACGTTCGTCGCGTCGGTGATCGCGCTGATCCGCACGCAGGCGGCCGCGATTTCCGGCAACGTGCTCGTCGTGCTGCCCGTGTGCCTGCTCGTGCAGCTGTTCGCGAGCAACGTGCTGCACGCGAACCTGATCTCGCCGGAGAAGGCGCACGCGACGCTGCATTCGTTCTCGCTGCTCGGCCCGACGCCGTTCTATGCCGCGCTCACCGGCGTGCTGCTGTGGGCGTCGAGCCTGCTCGCGGGCTGGGCCGACAATTGGTTCGTGCTGCACCGGGTCGGCGACGCGCTCACGTACAACCGCCGGCTGCGCCTGACGCTCGGCGCGACCGGCGCCGCGAAGCTCGCGCACTTCTGCCGCTCGAACGTCGCCGGCGTGGTCGCGAACGTCGGCCTCGGCCTGATGCTCGGCCTCGTGCCGGCGATCGTCACCGTGTTCATGTTCCCGTTCGAGGTGCGGCACGTGACGCTGTCGGCCGGCTCGATCGGGATCGCGCTCGGCGTGCTGGGCAAGGGTGCGCTCGGCACGCCCGAGCTGTGGTGGGCCGCCGCAGGCGTGCTCAGCATGGCGATCCTCAACGTGCTCGTGAGCTTCGCGCTCGCGTTCACGATGGCCGTGCGCTCGCGCAGCCTGCGGCCGACCAAGGTGCGTGCGCTCGTCGCGGCGATCGTCCGCACGGTGCTGTCGAACCCGCTCGCGCTGTTCTGGCCGGCGGGCAACCCCGCCGCGCGCGCCGGCCAGCCGGGCACGCACTGACTTGTGGCGCGGTGGCGGCGCCCGGCCGGGCGCCCCTCGCCGCCCTCCCGGCACGCGCGAGCGGCCGTCGCCCCGACGCCGCCGCGCCGAAACGCCGGCCCCGGTCGCCCGCGCCGCGTACAATAGTGGACTTTTGCACGTCCTCACCCGCCTTATGTCCTCGCCCACCCTGTTCGAATTCTTCGCCCCCTGCCCGCGCGGCCTCGAAGCGGCGCTTGCCGCCGAGCTGGCCGAAATCGCCGGCCGCCACCTGAACGGCGCGCCGTTCACCGCGGGCGCGCAGGTGCCGGGCGGTGTCCATTTCAGCGGCGGCTGGGCCGCCGGCATGGCCGCGAACCTCCATTCGCGGATCGCGAGCCGGATCCTGCTGAAGATCGCGCACGGCCCGTACCGCAACGAACAGGACGTCTACGCGCTCGCGCTCGAGCAGCCGTGGGAACGCTGGTTCGCGTCGACGCAGACGCTGCGCATCGACATCACCGCGATCAAGTCGCCGCTGAAGAGCCTCGAATTCACGACGCTGCGCGTGAAGGATGCGATCTGCGACCGGATGCGGGAGAAAACCGGCTCGCGCCCGAGCATCGACACCGGTGCGCCGGACGTGCGCGTGTTCGCGTTCCTGACCGTCAACGAGTGCACGCTGTACCTCGACACGTCGGGCGAGCCGCTGTTCAAGCGCGGCTGGCGTCTCGACAAGGGGGCGGCGCCGCTGCGCGAGAACCTCGCGGCCGGCATCCTGCGCCTGACGGGCTGGACGCCCGGCACCGCGCTGTACGACCCGATGTGCGGCAGCGGCACGTTCCTCGCGGAAGCCGCGCAGATCGCGCTTGGCGTGGCGCCCGGCGTCGAGCGCCGGTTCGGCTTCGAAAAGCTCAAGCAGTACGACATCACCGCATGGCAAGGGCTGAAGGTCCCGGCGCTCGACGCGAAGCGTGCAGCGCGCGCCAAGCGCGGCGAAGCGCTCGGCGTGTACGGCAGCGACATCTCCGGCGACATGCTCGAGAAGGCGCGCGCGAACCTCGAACGCGCGGGCGTGCCGTCGGTGTGGCTCAAGCAGGTCGACGCGCGCGGGATGACGCCGCCGTGCGACGGGCCGGGCATCCTCCTCGCGAACCCGCCGTACGGCGAGCGGATCGAAGTGCGCGGCCGCAGCGCGCGCGGCGAGGTGCGCGAAACCGGCCGCAACCGCGGCAACGACGACGCATTCCGCCGCACGCACACCGACGCGCCGGACAGCGAGTTCTTCAACGCGCTCGGCGATGCGCTGAAGCAGCGCTTCACGGGCTGGCAGGCATTCCTGCTGACGTCCGACCGTTCGCTGCCGGGCCAGTTGCGCCTGCGCGAATCGGCCAAGACGCCGCTGTTCAACGGCGCGCTCGAATGCCGGCTGTTCCGCTTCGACCTGATCGCCGGCAGCGTGAAGGCGCGCCCGGCGGCAGCGGAAGGCGACGACGCGTAAGCCAGCCGTCCGCTTCCACGCGCAACGACTTCCAGGGGCCGCCATCGCGGCCCCTGTGCTTTTGCGGAGCCGGTCAGGGCTTCGACTGCGACCAGCGCGCCATCGTGAACGGCAGCGCGTGCCCCGTCTCGAGCAGCGACTTCAGGCTCGACAGCACGACCGGCCAGCCGCCGCGAATCCCGCGATCCCTCTCCGAACCGGGCGCGAGCCCGTCGTGCGTGGCGGTCAGCTTCACGACCGCCGGCGTGCGGCTCGACCAGACAGATGACAACTCTACTGACAATACGGTGTCAGCAGCCCGCGCTCACACTGCAATCCCGGCGCAATGCAGGCTGGTTTCCACACCGAATCCGCATAACAACGCAAACAACGCAACAAGGAGCTCGTCATGACGTCAGCAACCGCCACTGCCACCCCGGAACGCGCGATCGCCTGGTTCGACATTCCGTCCCTCGATTTCGACCGCGCGATCCGCTTCTACGAAACCGTGCTGCAAACCACGTTGCAGCGCGCGGTCATCGGCGGCGTGCCGATGGCGACGTTCGATCGCGACGCGTCGAGCACGGGCGGTAGCATCGTGTTCGATCCGCAGCAGATCAAGCCGAGCGCGAACGGCGTGCTCGTCTACCTGAACGCCGGCGAATCGGTCGTCGCGGCGCTCGAACGCGCGAAGCGCGCGGGCGGCGTCGTGCAGGGCTCGGTCGTCGAGCTGCCGAACAACTACGGCTACGTCGGCTACCTGATCGACACGGAAGGCAACCGCGTCGGCCTGCACGCGCCGAAATGCCACTGAGCGCAGCGGTCAGCGGGCCGGCGCGGCGCTATCATCGCGAAGTCCCCGTCGCCAGAGGAATCGAGGTGCTGTCATGACCCGCCGTGCCGACCGCCTGTTCCAGATCGCCGAGCTGTTGCGCGGGCGTCGTCTCACGACCGCGCAACAGCTGGCCGACTGGCTGTCGGTGTCGCCGCGCACGGTCTATCGCGACGTGCGCGACCTGCAACTGTCAGGGGTGCCGATCGAAGGCGAAGCCGGCATCGGCTACCGGCTGAACCGCAACGCGAGCCTGCCGCCGCTCACGTTCACGGCCGAGGAGCTGGCGGCGCTCGCCACCGGCGCGCGCATGCTCGAGACCTGGGGCGGCGCGCGCTTCGCGAGCGGCGCGCGCTCGGCGCTCGCGAAGATCGCGTCGGCGATGCCGGCCGACAAGCGCACGGCGCTCGACCGGCTGCCCGTGTTCGCGCCGTCGTTCCACATCGACGAGACGTTTTGCGCGAAGGTCGACGCGATCCACCAGGCGATCGACACGCGCCACATCGTCAGCTTCGACTACCGCGACCGGCTCGGCGCGCATTCTCAGCGACGCGTCTGGCCGCTCGGGCTCGTCTACTGGGGCGGGCGCTGGACGATCGGCGCGTGGTGCGAGCTGCGCGGCGATTTCCGCACCTTCGACATCGCGCGGATGGGCGACATCACCGTGCACGAGCAGTTTCCGGACATGGAAGGCCGGCGGATCGCCGACTACATGCGGATCGCGGAAGCGCCCATGCGCTGACGCGCTGACGTGGCAAGGCGGCGGACACGCGCCGCCCTTCATTTTCCGGGCGCCATGTGGCGCCCGGCCCCACTTTCGTCACCCACCGAACACCACCGGCCGCTTCGGCCGCTCGTCGACGTGCAGCGAAAACACGTCCGCACGCGCATAGTGGCCAACGACGTCGAAGTCGTAGCGCGCCTTCACGAGCTCGTCGGTGTCGATCCGCGCGGTCACGAGCCCGGCCTCGCCGATCAGCGGCTCCGCCAGCAGTTCGCCGAGCGGCCCGACGATCACGCTGCCGCCGCGGATCAGCGGCCGCTCGGGGTCCCAGCCCGGCACGTCGATGCCGAGCGCGCGCGGCGACGGCTGCACCTGGCACGCGCTCACGACGAAGCAGCGCCCTTCGTGCGCGATGTGCCGCATCGAGCTCTGCCACACGTCGCGCTCGTCGACGGTCGGCGCACACCAGATCTGCACGCCTTTCGCGTACATCGCGCAGCGCAGCAGCGGCATGTGGTTCTCCCAGCAGATCGCGGCGCCCGCGCGGCCTGCGGCCGTGTCGACGACCGGCAGCGTCGAGCCGTCACCCTGCCCCCAGATCAGCCGCTCGGTGCCGGTCGGCATCAGCTTGCGGTGCTTCGCGACGAGCCCGTCGCGCGGATCGAAGAACAGCGCCGTGCAGTACAGCGTGCTGCCGCCGCGCTCGATCACGCCGACCACGAGGCTCGCGCCGGTGCGCTGCGACAGCGCGGCCAGCTCGTCGGTTTCCGGCCCCGGCACGTCGATCGCCTGCGCGGCGTAGCGCGCATACGCGTCGCGCCCCTCGGGCAGCCGGTAGCCAAGCCGCGTGCCGAAGATCTCGCCTTTCGGATAGCCGCCGAGCACGGCCTCGGGCAGCACGACCAGCGACGCGCCGCTGTCGCGGATCGCGGTTTCGTAGCCGAGGATCGTGTCGAGCGTGGCGCGCGTGCCGGCGGGCGACGCGCCGATCTGCAGCGCGGCGATGACTGAGGTGGACATGAAGGCGTCTCCGGTGAATGCGGTGAGTGGGATGACGCCATCTTTGTCGATATCATTTCATCGATCAAATCGATACAACGATAACTGACATGAATGTAGATGATATCGCCGGCCTCGACCTGAACCTGCTGAAGGTGTTCGAGGCGCTGTACGAGGAAGGCGGCGCGAGCCGCGCGGCGCTGCGGCTCGACCTCACGCAGTCGGCGGTCAGCGCGGCGCTCGGGCGGCTGCGCGTGATCTATGCCGATCCGCTGTTCGTGCGCACCGGCCGCGGGCTCGCGCCGACGCCGCGCGCGGACGAACTGAAGCCGATCCTGTCCGATGCGCTCGACCGCTGCCGCGAAAGCCTCGCGATCGCGGCCGACGGTGGCGACCGCGTCGGCCGCACGATCTCGATCGGGCTGTCCGACGATTTCGAGATCGCGCTCGGCCGTGCGTTGATCGACGCGGTCGCGCACGAAGCCGCCGGCATCCGGCTGATCTTCCGGCAGACCCACAGCGGCATCGCCGGCGACGCGCTGCTGCGTCACGGCATCGACCTCGCGATCGCGTCGGGCGGGTTCTCGGCGAACGGGCTCAGCCGGCGCGCGGTCGCGACCGGCGGCTATGCGTGCCTGATCGATCCGGCCGGCCGCGCGCGGGCGCCGCGCACGCTGACGCTCGCCGAGTTCCTGCGGCGCGACCATCTGCTCGTGTCGTCGGGCGGCGTGATCGGGATCGTCGACGAGGCGCTGGCCGCGCTCGGCCACAAACGGCGCGTCGCGGCATCGACCACGCATTTCGCCGCGCTGCCGTACCTGCTCGCCGGCTCCGACGCGGTCGCGACGATTCCCGCGCACGCGGCGCATGCGATCGCGCAGGCGACCTCGCTGCGTGCGCTCGCGTGCCCGGTCGACCTGCCGCGCTATCCGGTCGAAATCGGCTGGCGCACGAGCACGCAGCGCGATCCGGCGATCGTGCGCGTACGCGACGCGATCGCCGCCTGCGTCGCACGCCTCGTCGCCCCATGAAAAAGGCCCGGCCGGCTTCTTGTACCGGTCGGGCCTGTCCGGGGGCGCGGCGCCGCGCATCGAAGCAGGCGCCGCGTAGCCGGGGGCGTACGTTACTCGACGGCCTTCACCATATCCTCGATGACCTTCTTCGCATCGCCGAACACCATCATCGTCTTGTCCATGTAGAACAGGTCGTTGTCGAGCCCCGCGTAGCCGGCCGCCATCGAGCGCTTGTTGACGATCACCGTGCGCGCCTTGTACGCCTCGATGATCGGCATCCCCGCGATCGGCGATTTCGGATCGTTCTTCGCGGCCGGGTTCACGACGTCGTTCGCGCCGAGCACGAGCACCACGTCCACCTGACCGAATTCGCCGTTGATGTCCTCCATCTCGTGCACGATCTCGTACGGCACTTCCGCTTCCGCGAGCAGCACGTTCATGTGGCCCGGCATCCGCCCCGCAACCGGGTGGATCGCGTACTTCACGTCGATGCCCTTCTCGACCAGCTTGTCGGTCAGCTCCTTCAGCGCGTGCTGCGCGCGGGCGACGGCGAGCCCGTAACCCGGCACGATCACGACCGATTCCGCGTTGCCGAGCATGAACGCCGCGTCGTCGGCCGAACCCGACTTCACCGGCCGCTGCTCCTGCGCGCCCGCCGCGCCGCCGGCCGCCGCTTCGCCGCCGAACCCGCCGAGGATCACGTTGAAGAACGAGCGGTTCATCGCGTGGCACATGATGTACGACAGGATCGCGCCCGACGAGCCGACCAGCGAGCCGGCGATGATCAGCATCGCGTTGTTCAGCGAGAAGCCGATGCCGGCCGCGGCCCAGCCCGAGTACGAGTTCAGCATCGACACGACCACCGGCATGTCCGCGCCGCCGATCGGGATGATGATCAGCACACCGAGCACGAACGCGATCGCCGTCATGATGATGAACGGCAGCCACGCCTGCGTGATGAAGAACAGGATGCCGAAGCCGAGCATCGCGATCGCGAGCATCAGGTTGATCAGGTGCTGGCCGGCATACACGACCGGCGCGCCCTGGAACAGCCGGAACTTGTACTTGCCCGACAGCTTGCCGAACGCGATCACCGACCCGGAGAACGTGATCGCGCCGACGAACGTGCCGATGAACAGCTCGACGCGGTTGCCGTACGGGATGAAGCTCGACGACACCGCGTCCTGCGGCACGAGCCCGAATGCTTCCGGCTCCGACACGACCGCATACGCGATGCACACGGCCGCGAGACCGATCAGCGAGTGCATCGCCGCGACGAGTTCCGGCATCTTCGTCATCTCGACGCGCGCGGCGACGAATGCCCCGACGCCCCCGCCGACGATCAGCGCGCCGAGCACGAGCGCGAGGCCGAGCGGCAGGTTCGCGCCGAGCCATGCGGCCTGCTTGACGATCAGCGCGATCGTCGTGAGGATCGCGATGGCCATCCCGACCATCCCGAACAGGTTGCCGCGCCGCGCGCTCTTCGGGTTCGACAGCCCCTTCAGCGCCTGGATGAAGCACACCGACGCGACGAGGTACAGCAGCGTAACGACGTTCATGCTCATCGCGCGCCCTCCTTGCCGCCCTCGACACGCTTGGGCTCCTTCTTGCGGAACATCTCGAGCATGCGCCTCGTCACGAGAAAGCCGCCGAACACGTTGACGGCCGCGAGCGCGACCGCGAGCGTGCCGAAGAACTTGCCGGTCGCGCCGACGGTGAGCGCCGCCGCGAGCATCGCGCCGACGATCACGATCGCCGAGATCGCGTTGGTCACGGCCATCAGCGGCGTATGCAGCGCCGGCGTGACGTTCCAGACGACGTGGTAGCCGACGTACACCGCCAGCACGAAGATGATCACGTTGATCACCGTGTGATTGATGACTTCCATGGTCTCCTCCGTTATTTGCGCGTGACTTCACCGTCGCGGCACAGCAGCGTCGCGGCGACGATGTCGTCGGTCAGGTCGATATTCAGCGTGCCTTCCTTCGTGACGATCAGCTTCAGGAAGTCGAGCAGGTTGCGTGCATACAGCGCCGACGCGTCCGACGCGACCATCGACGCGAGGTTCGTGTAGCCGGCGATCGTCACGCCGTTGTGCACGATCACCTGGTCGGCGACGGTCAGCGGGCAGTTGCCGCCCTTGCGGCCGTCGACTTCCGGGCCGCGGCCGGCCGCGAGATCGACGAGCACCGAACCGGGCTTCATCGACTGCGCGGTGTCCACCGAGATCAGCGTCGGCGCCGGGCGGCCGGGAATCAGCGCGGTCGTGATCACGATGTCGGCCTGCTTCGCGCGTTCGTGCACGAGCGCGGCCTGACGGCCGAGCCACGACGGCGGCATCGGGCGCGCATAGCCGCCGACGCCCTGCGCAGCTTCGCGCTCTTCGTCGGTTTCGAACGGGACGTCGAGGAATTTCGCGCCGAGCGACTCGATCTGCTCCTTCACCGCCGGCCGCACGTCGGATGCCTCGATCACCGCGCCCAGCCGCTTCGCGGTCGCGATCGCCTGCAGGCCCGCGACGCCCGCGCCGAGAATCAGCACGCGCGCCGCCTTCACGGTGCCCGCGGCCGTCATCAACATCGGCATGAAGCGCGGATACAGCGACGCGGCCACCAGCACGGCCTTGTAGCCGGCGATGTTCGCCTGCGACGACAGCACGTCGAGACTCTGCGCACGCGTGGTGCGCGGCGCGGCCTCGAGCGCGAAACCGGTCACGCCGGCCGCGGCGAGTTGCGCCGCCTGCTCGCCGTTGAACGGCTCGAGCATGCCGACCAGCACGGCGCCGCGCTTGAGCAACGGCAGTTCGGCGTCGGTGGGCGCCTGGACCTTCAGCACGAGGTCGGCGGCAAAAGCGGCCGACTGGTCGGTCAATTCTGCGCCGGCGGCCACATAGGCTTCATCGGGATAGCTGGCGGCACTGCCGGCCCCTTTCGCGATACTGACCCGATGGCCGGCCGCCGCGTATTTCTTCACGGTTTCCGGCGTCGCGGCCACGCGCGCCTCGTTGGCCCGCGTTTCAGCAGGCACTCCAATATGCATCGTCAGTTCCTCCAGTCATTGTCAGTATTTCTTTTCTTGCATTCTTTACTGCGCAACGAGCCGGACAGGCTGACTTACCGGCTCACGAGCAACGGCTTTCACGCTGCACTTTAACCGAAAGCGATGCCCCCGCCAGCACTTTCCGCACGACCGTGCTCGAATGCGACATCCGTTTGGTCCGTGCCGTCGCGCCGCGCCCGGACGGATGAACTCCGGGGGTCGGATTCGTCTAACCAGACGGCCGGCAGCGTTCGGGCGCAACCGGTAAAATGCCGACCATGAAACCCGAACTCTGGACCCCGCATGTGACGGTCGCCGCGCTCGTCGAGCGCGCCGGCCGCTTTCTCGTGATCGAGGAAGAAACCTCGACGGGCCTGCGCATCAACCAGCCGGCCGGTCATCTGGAAGCCGGCGAAACGCTGGCCGACGCCGTGATCCGCGAAACGCTCGAGGAAACCGCGCACCCGTTCACGCCCGACGCACTCGTCGGCGTCTATCTCGCGCACTACGAGCGCCCCGGCAGCGCCGGTGCGACCTACCTGCGCTTCACGTTCTGCGGCACGGCCGGCGAACCGGTCGCGGGCCACGTGCTCGACGATGGCATCGTGCGCACGCTGTGGATGACGGCCGACGAGCTGCGCGCCTGCAGCGAGCGCCATCGTTCGCCCGCGGTGATGCGCTGCGTCGACGACTATCTCGCCGGGCGGCGCGTTCCGCTCGATTTCGTGCACACGCATTCGGTCGCCCCGCGCCCCGAGGCATTCGAACGTCAGGCGGTCAGCAAATGAGCAAGCGCCGTGTAGTGGTGGGCATGTCGGGCGGCGTCGATTCGTCGGTGACCGCGTGGCTGCTGAAGGAACAGGGCTACGACGTGGTCGGCCTGTTCATGAAGAACTGGGAAGACGACGACGACGGCGAGTACTGCTCGACGCGCCAGGACTGGATCGACGTCGTGTCGGTGGCCGACCTGATCGGCATCGACGTGGAAGCCGTCAACTTCGCCGCGGAATACAAGGACCGCGTATTCGCCGAGTTCCTGCGCGAATACTCGGCCGGCCGCACGCCGAACCCCGACGTGCTGTGCAACGCCGAGATCAAGTTCAAGGCGTTCCTCGACCACGCGATGTCGCTCGACGCGGAAATGATCGCGACCGGCCACTATGCGCGCGTGCGCGAACGCGACGGGCGTTTCGAACTGCTGAAGGCCTTCGATCATACGAAAGACCAGTCGTACTTCCTGCACCGGCTGAACCAGGCGCAACTGTCGAAGACGATGTTCCCGCTCGGCGAGATCCCGAAGACGAAGGTGCGCGAGATCGCCGCGCAGATCGGGCTGCCGAACGCGAAGAAGAAGGATTCGACCGGCATCTGCTTCATCGGCGAACGGCCGTTCCGCGATTTCCTGAACCGCTATCTTCCGACCAAACCCGGCCCGATGAAGACGCCCGACGGCAAGGTGGTCGGCGAGCACATCGGCCTCGCGTTCTACACGTTCGGCCAGCGCAAGGGCATCGGCCTCGGCGGCAGCAAGAGCGGCAGCGGCGAGCCGTGGTTCGTCGCCGCGAAGGACATCGCGTCGAACACGCTGTACGTCGTGCAGGGCCACGATCATCCGTGGCTGCTGTCGCGCGAGCTCATCGCCGGCAACGTGAGCTGGGTCGCCGGCGAGCCGCCGGCGGACGGCTTCGCGTGCGGTGCGAAGACGCGCTACCGGCAGGCCGATGCGGCGTGCGTGTTCGGCGCGGCGGCTGCCGGCCCGGCAGGCGAAGCGCGCTTCTCGCTCGCGTTCGACGACGCGCAATGGGCCGTCACGCCCGGCCAGTCGGCCGTGCTGTACGACGGCGAGATCTGCCTCGGCGGCGGCATCATCGAATCCGCGGCCACCGGCCAGCCCGGTCAGGCCACGTCGGCGGGCCACGCGCCGGCGCTCGCCGAAGCACGCTGACATCCATTCGGTTTAGACTTGCGGCACGTCGCGCCCGGCGGAACACGATTCCGCCGCGGCCGGCGCGCCGCCGCGCAGCGTACGCATGGCGGTATTTCAAGATTCTTACGGAGTCCCCATGCTTTCAAGACGCTACCTCGCGATGTGGTGTGCTGTCCTGCTGCTCATCGCCGCGGCCGCACTCGCGTCGATCCACGTGCTTTCGTGGCTGTGGATCATCCTCCCCATCGCCCTCGTCGCGCTCGGCCTGTACGACCTGAACCAGGACCGCCACGCGATCCTGCGGAACTACCCGCTCTGGGGCCACTTCCGCTTCCTGTTCGAATTCATCCGACCTGAAATCCGCCAATACTTCGTCGAGGACGACACCGACGAGAAGCCGTTCTCGCGTGCGCAGCGCAGCCTCGTCTACCAGCGCGCGAAGAACGTCGCCGACAACCGCCCGTACGGCACCGAGCTGAACGTGAAGGCCGTCGCGCACGAATGGATCAGCCATTCGCTCGCGCCGACGAAGCTGCCGAACCACGATTTCCGCATCCGCGTCGGCGCGACGCGCGCGCAACCGTACGACATTTCGATCTTCAACATCTCGGCGATGAGCTTCGGCTCGCTGTCCGCGAACGCGATCCGCTCGCTGAACCTCGGCGCGAAGAAAGGCGGCTTCGCGCACGACACCGGCGAAGGCTCGCTGTCGAAGTACCACCGCGAGAACGGCGGCGACATCATCTGGGAAATCGCGTCCGGCTACTTCGGCTGCCGCAACGACGACGGCACATTCAACCCCGACAAGTTCGCGAAACAGGCCGCCGATCCGCAGGTCAAGATGATCGAGGTGAAGCTGTCGCAGGGCGCGAAGCCCGGCCACGGCGGCGTGCTGCCGGCCGCGAAGATCACGCCGGAAATCGCCGAGACGCGCGGCGTGCCGATGGGCAAGGACTGCATCTCGCCCGCGACGCACTCGGAATTCTCGACGCCGCGCGGGCTGCTCGAATTCGTCGAGCGGCTGCGCACGCTGTCCGGCGGCAAGCCGACCGGCTTCAAGCTGTGCATCGGCCATCCGTGGGAATTCTTCGGGATCGCGAAAGCGATGCTCGAGACGGGCATCGTGCCCGACTTCATCGTCGTCGACGGCGCGGAAGGCGGCACCGGCGCGGCACCGCTCGAATTCACCGACCACGTCGGCGTGCCGCTGCAGGAGGGGCTGCTGCTCGTGCACAACACGCTCGTCGGCATCGGCGTGCGCGATCGCGTGAAGCTCGGCGCCAGCGGCAAGATCATCACGGCGTTCGACATCGCGCGCACGCTCGCGATCGGCGCGGACTGGGTGAATTCGGCGCGCGGCTTCATGTTCGCGGTCGGCTGCATCCAGGCGCAGCACTGCCACACCGACCGCTGCCCGACCGGCGTCGCGACGCAGGACCCGGTGCGCCAGCGTGCGCTCGTCGTGCCCGACAAGGCCGAGCGCGTGTACAACTTCCATCGCAATACGCTGCATGCGCTGCAGGAACTCGTGCAGGCGGCCGGCCTCGCCCATCCGTCCGAGCTGCGGGCGCATCACATCGTGCAGCGGGTCGCGCCGCACGAGGTGCGGCTGATGTCGCAACTGCTGAAGTACCTGAAACCCGGTGCGCTGCTCGACGGCCAGACCTGCGGCTTCTCGCTGTACGACAAGTGGTGGCCGATCGCCCGCAGCGACTCGTTCACGCTCGGCGAAGCGGTGTACGCGTCGATCGACTGATGCAGGCGGCCGCCCCGCTCCGGCGGCGGGCGGCCTGCGCCGCAAAAAGAAAAGCGCCCCGCGGGGCGCTTTTCTTTCGTCTGCCGAATGCGTGAGGACCGGGCCGGCTCAGCTCTGCGGCGGCAGCGTATCGGCGAAGGATTGCCGCTGCAGCAGCTTCACGAAGTGCTTGTCCAGGTTCGGGTGGCGATCGCGCCAGTTGAGCTCGGGCATCCGGAAGTCGAGGTAGCCGAGCGCGCAGCCGAGTGCGATGTCGGCGAGCGTGTAATGATTGCCGACGCACCACGCCTTGCCGCCGAGGCCCTGCGACATCGCGACGAGCGCGTCGTCGATCTTGCGTTGCTGACGCGCGATCCAGCTCGCGCTGCGCTGCGCTTCGTCGCGCATCGTGTGTTCGAGACGGATCGCGACGGCTGCGTCGAGCACGCCGTCGCCCAATGCCTCCCAGCAACGCACTTCGACGCGCTCGCGGCCCGACGGCGGAATCAGCTTGCCGACCGGCGACAGCGTATCGACGTATTCGCAAATCACGCGGGAATCGAACACCGCGGCACCATCCTCCATCACGAGGCACGGGACCTTGCCGAGCGGATTCGATGCATGAATATCCGTCTCCGGCGCCCACACGTCCTCGAGCTCCAGCTTGTAGTCGATCTTCTTTTCAGCAAGCACGATCCGCGCCTTTCGGACGTACGGGCTGCTGAGCGAACCGATTAATTTCATCATCTGCCTTTTCAAGGGAACTGCCGAGAGTATACGTTGTCGTCGATCATAACCGGCCGGTGCAGCCGGGTAGAAAATCGCCCGTCCGGCCTGTGGATGGTTTGCAACAGCCGCCGCGCGGGCCTTGGCCGGTGCGGCTTCGGGCCCTGCTCTCACGCACCGCGTCGCGCGGCGCTACAATCGCACGATGAATGCGCCCCTCGATACCGCCATCGCCGTCGACGTCTACCGCCAGCGCCGTGAACGCGTGCTTGCCGCACTGCGTGCCGCGGGCGGCGGCGTCGCCATCGTCCCCACCGCGCCGGAAATGCTGCGCAACCGCGATACGGCCTACCCGTACCGGTTCGACAGCTACTTCCATTACCTGACGGGCTTCACCGAGCCGGACGCCGTGCTCGTGCTGAACGCGGCCGCGCCGCACGGCGCGCCGGAATCGATCCTGTTCTGCCGCGCCAAGAACGTCGACCGCGAGATCTGGGAAGGCTTTCACTACGGCCCCGACGCCGCGCGCGACGCGTTCGGCTTCGACGCGGCCTTCGCGACCGACGTGATCGACACCGAGATGCCGCGCCTGCTCGCCGATGCGGGCACCGTGCACTACCGGTTCGGCGCATCGGCCGACTTCGAGCGCCAGCTCGCCGGCTGGATCGACGCGGTGCGCGCACAGGCACGCGCGGGCGTCGCCGCACCGGACGCGCTGCTCGACCTCACGCCGCTGCTCGACGACATGCGGCTCGTGAAGGACGAACACGAACTCGCGATCATGATGCGCGCCGCGCACATCTCCGCGCTCGCGCACCGCCGCGCGATGCAGGTGTGCCGCCCGGGCATCCGCGAATACGAACTCGAGGCCGAACTGCTGTACCTGTTCCGCAAGCACGGCGCGCAGGCACCCGCGTACGGCTCGATCGTCGCGGCCGGCGCGAATGCGTGCGTGCTGCACTATCCGGCCGGCAACGCGGCCGCGCGGGACGGCGACCTGATCCTGATCGACGCCGCGTGCGAACTCGACGGCTATGCGTCGGACATCACGCGCACGTTCCCGGCCAACGGCCGCTTCTCGCCCGCGCAGCGCACGCTGTACGACATCGTGCTCGCCGCGCAGCAGGCCGCGATCGACGCGACACGCGCGGGCGTGCCGTTCGAGGCGCCGCACGACGCGGCCGTACGCGTGCTCGCGCAGGGGCTGCTCGACACCGGCATCATCCCGAAAACGCGCTTCTCGAACGTCGACGACGTGATCGCCGAGCGCGCGTACACGCGCTTCTACATGCACCGCACCGGCCACTGGCTCGGGATGGACGTGCACGACTGCGGCGACTACCGCGAGCGGCTCGCCGCGCGCGACGCCAACGGCGCGCTGCCGTGGCGCACGCTGAAACCCGGCATGACGCTCACCGTCGAGCCCGGCCTGTACGTGCGCGCGGCCGACGACGTGCCGCCCGAGTACTGGAACATCGGCATCCGCATCGAGGACGATGCGATCGTACGCGAGCACGGCTGCGAGCTGATCACGCGCGGCGTGCCGGTCGCGGCCGACGAGATCGAGGCGCTGATGCGCGCGGACGCATGACCGGCCGCCGACCGTTACCTCCGTTTCACGAATCAAGATGACGACCGCTTCCTCCCCGGCCACGCCGGATTACGATCTCGCCATCGTCGGCGCCGGCCCCGTCGGGCTCGCGCTCGCCGGCTGGCTCGCGCGCCGCAGCGCGACGCGGCACGCATCGATCGCGCTGATCGATGCGCGCGAACCGGCCGCGAGCGCGAACGACCCGCGCGCGATCGCCGTATCGCACGGCAGCCGCGTGCTGCTCGACACGCTCGCGTGGCCTGCCGACGCCACGCCGATCGAACATATCCACGTATCGCAGCGCGGCCATTTCGGCCGCACGCTGATCGACCGCGACGAACACGCGCTCGCCGCGCTCGGCTACGTCGTGCGCTACGGCTCGATCGTGCAGGCGCTCGCGGGCGCCGTGCGCGGCACGCGGGTCGACTGGCTCACGTCGACCACCGCGCACACGCCGCAGCAGGATGCCGACGGCGTCACGCTGACGCTCGACGGCCCGCAAGGCGGGCGCACGCTGCGCGCGCGCATCGTCATCAATGCCGAAGGCGGGCTGTTCCATGAACAGCAGGCCGACGCGGGCAAACATCGCCGCGACTACGGGCAGACCGCGCTCGTCGGCACGGTCACGGTATCGGCGCCGCGCCCGAACGTCGCGTGGGAACGCTTCACGCACGAAGGCCCGCTCGCGCTGCTGCCGCTCGGCGGGCCGCGCCAGGCCGACTACTCGCTCGTCTGGTGCTGTACGCCCGACGAAGCGGCGCGACGTGCCGCGCTGCCCGACGACGCGTTCCTGCGCGAGCTCGGCAGCGTGTTCGGCGAGCGCATGGGCGAATTCGTCGCGATCACCGGGCGCGCGTCGTTCCCGCTCGGCCTGAACGCGGCGCAGACGCTCGTCAGCGGCCGCATCGCGATCGTCGGCAATGCCGCGCAGACGCTGCACCCGGTTGCGGGGCAGGGGCTCAACCTCGGGCTGCGCGACGCGCACACGCTCGTCGACACGCTGTCCGCGCAAGGCTTCGAAGCGACCGCGCTCGCGACCTTCAACGCGCGCCGCGCGCTCGACCGGCGCCTCACGATCGGCGCGACCGACACGCTCGCGCGCCTGTTTACGATCGACGCGGGCCTGCTTCCGCTGCTGCGCGGCGCGGCGCTCACCGCGCTCGAATTCGTGCCGCCGCTTAAAAAGGTGATCGCGCGCCAGATGATGTTCGGCCAGCGCAACTGACACGCGGCGCACCGCACGGCCTCTTCGGGCAAACCAGGCAAACCGGGTCAAATCGGCGGGGCGTGGGAATACGGTAAAATGCCCGTTTTCCGTCTTCCCTTCCCCTGCCCGCGCTTGTCGTGGGCGGTGCCATTGCGATGCCCGTTATCGGCCCTCACGTATTGCGTAACAACCTGTTCGTCGCCCCGATGGCCGGGGTGACGGATCGTCCGTTCCGCCAGCTGTGCAAGCGGCTGGGGGCCGGTTACGCCGTGTCCGAGATGGTCGCGTCCAACGCGCAGCTGTGGAAGAGCGCGAAGACGATGCGGCGCGCGAACCACGAAGGCGAAGTCGAGCCGATCGCGGTGCAGATCGCCGGCGCCGATCCGGCGATGATGGCCGAAGCGGCCCGCTACAACGTCGACAACGGCGCGCAGATCATCGACATCAACATGGGCTGCCCGGCGAAGAAGGTCTGCAACGTCGCGGCCGGCTCCGCGCTGCTGCAGAACGAGCCGCTCGTGCAGCGGATCGTCGAGGCGGTCGTCGCGGCGGTCGGCACGGGGCCCGATGCGGTGCCCGTCACGCTGAAGATCCGCACCGGCTGGGACCGCGAGCACAAGAACGCGATCACGGTCGCGCGCCTGGCCGAAGCGGCCGGCATCTCGATGCTCACCGTGCATGGCCGCACGCGCGCCGACCTCTACCGCGGCGACGCCGAGTACGACACCATCGCGGCCGTGAAGGCGGCCGTGCGGATTCCGGTCGTCGCGAACGGCGACATTACGTCGCCCGCCAAGGCGAAGGCCGTGCTCGATGCAACCGGCGCCGACGCGCTGATGATCGGTCGTGCCGCGCAAGGCCGGCCGTGGCTGTTCCGCGAAATCGATCATTTCCTGCAAACCGGCGAGCTGCTGCCCCCGCCGCGGATCGACGAGATCCAGCACGTGATGAACGAACACCTGGAAGACCACTACGCTTTCTATGGCGAATTCACCGGTGTGCGTACTGCGCGCAAGCACATCGGCTGGTACACTCGCGGCCTTTCCGGTGCCAACGGGTTCCGGCACCGAATGAACACGCTCGATTCCACCCGCGAGCAGCTCGCCGCCGTCAATGCTTTCTTCGAAGCGCAAAAGGCGCTGTCGGACCACCTCGTCTACGTCGATGACGAAGCGGAGAACAGCCAGGGCGAGTCGGACGACCATAACCAGTTAGCAGCATGAGCAAGCACAACATCGAACAATGTGTCCGCGAGAGCCTGGACGTTTATTTCCGGGATCTAGACGGCTCCAATCCGCACGACGTCTATGAAATGGTGATGTCCTGCGTCGAAAAGCCGATGCTCGAGGTCGTGCTCGTACAGGCCGGCGGCAACCAGTCGCTCGCCGCCGAGTACCTCGGCATCAATCGCAATACGCTGCGCAAGAAGCTGCAGCAGCACGGCCTGCTGTAGGCGGCCGTCCCGTCCCCGTTTCCCTGGCTATTGGTGGTTCCATCATGATCAAGCAAGCGCTCATTTCCGTTTCCGACAAGACCGGCATCGTCGACTTCGCGAAGTCGCTGTCCGACCTCGGCGTCATGCTGCTGTCGACGGGCGGCACCGCGAAACTCCTCGCCGACGCCGGCCTGCCCGTGACCGAAGTGGCCGATTACACGGGCTTCCCGGAAATGCTCGATGGGCGCGTGAAGACGCTCCACCCGAAGGTGCACGGCGGCATCCTCGCCCGCCGCGACCTGCCCGAGCACATGCAGGCGCTGGAACAGCACGGCATCCCGACGATCGACCTGCTCGTCGTGAACCTGTATCCGTTCGTCGCGACGATCGCGAAGGACGACTGCACGCTCGCCGACGCGATCGAGAACATCGACATCGGCGGCCCGACGATGCTGCGCTCGGCCGCGAAGAACCACCGCGACGTGACGGTCGTCGTCGATCCGGCCGACTACGCGGTCGTGCTCGATGAAATGAAGGCGAACGGCAACACGGTCGGCTACCCGACCAACTTCCGCCTCGCGACGAAGGTGTTCGCGCACACCGCGCAATACGACGGCGCGATCACGAACTACCTGACGAGCCTGACCGACGAGCTGAAGCACGCATCGCGCAGCACGTACCCGGCCACGCTGAACCTGGCATTCGACAAGGTGCAGGACCTGCGCTACGGCGAGAACCCGCACCAGAGCGCGGCGTTCTACCGCGACCTCGCGACGCCGGCCGGCGCGCTGGCGAACTACCGCCAGCTGCAGGGCAAGGAACTGTCGTACAACAACATCGCGGATTCGGACGCGGCGTGGGAGTGCGTGAAGACGTTCGACGCGCCGGCCTGCGTGATCATCAAGCATGCGAACCCGTGTGGCGTCGCGGTGGGCAACGACTCGGCCGACGCATATGCGAAGGCGTTCCAGACCGACCCGACCTCCGCATTCGGCGGCATCATCGCGTTCAACCGCGAAGTCGACGAAGCGGCCGCGCAGGCGGTGGCGAAGCAATTCGTCGAAGTGCTGATCGCCCCGTCGTTCTCCGACGCCGCGAAGCAGGTGTTCGCCGCGAAGCAGAACGTGCGCCTGCTCGAGATTGCACTGGGTGACGGCCACAACGCATTCGACCTGAAGCGCGTCGGCGGCGGCCTGCTCGTGCAATCGCTCGATTCGCGCAACGTGCAGCCGAGCGAGCTGCGCGTCGTCACGAAGCGCCAGCCGACCGCGAAGGAAATGGACGACCTGCTGTTCGCGTGGCGCGTCGCGAAATACGTGAAGTCGAACGCGATCGTGTTCTGCGGCAACGGCATGACGCTCGGCGTCGGCGCCGGCCAGATGAGCCGCGTCGATTCCGCGCGCATCGCGAGCATCAAGGCGCAGAACGCGGGCCTGACGCTGGCCGGCTCGGCCGTCGCGTCGGATGCGTTCTTCCCGTTCCGCGATGGCCTCGACGTCGTCGTGGCGGCCGGCGCGACCTGCGTGATCCAGCCGGGCGGCTCGATGCGCGACGACGAAGTGATCGCGGCGGCCGACGAGCACGGTATCGCGATGGTCCTGACGGGCGTGCGTCACTTCCGTCACTGATCGCAGCATGCGGCCCGCGCGGCCGCTGCACGGGAACCCGGCGGCATCACCCCCGCCGGGTTTTTTTATTGCGCGGCGCCTTCGCGCACGACCGGGCGACCGGCTTGCCGCACCATTCGTTGTAGTATCGCTGCATCACGCCACTCTCCTCACTCATGCGAATTCTCGGCATCGACCCCGGCCTGCGCGTCACCGGCTTCGGCGTCATCGACGTCAGCGGCCACCGGCTCGCCTATGTCACGAGCGGCGTGATCCGCACACCGACGGCCGATCTGGCCACCCGGCTCGGCACGATCTTCCAGGGCGTCTCGACGATCGTGCGCGAACACGCGCCCGACCAGGCCGCGATCGAAAAGGTGTTCGTCAACGTGAACCCGCAGTCGACGCTGCTGCTCGGCCAGGCGCGCGGCGCCGCGATCTGCGGCCTCGTCGCGGGCGGGCTGCCGGTCGCTGAATACACGGCCCTGCAGCTCAAGCAGGCCGTGGTCGGCTACGGCCGTGCAACCAAGACGCAGATGCAGGAAATGGTCACGCGGCTGCTCAACCTGTCCGGCCAGCCGGGCTCCGACGCAGCCGACGCGCTCGGCATGGCGATCTGCCACGCGCACGGCGGCAACACGCTCAGCACGCTGGGCGGCCTGGCGCCGGCGCTCGCGCAGAAAGGGCTGCGCGTGCGGCGCGGCAGGTTGGTCGGCTGACGCTGCCGCGCATCGCGGCCCGTGGCCCGACGCGTCGGCTCCACTGCGTGGGCCGCCTGGACCGGGTTGGCCGCTTGCCCGCTTTACCCTCACCCGACATACCCGCGACACGCGCCGCTTCGGCCTGACGGCCGCGCCCATCGGCATTGCGCCGCGCGTGCGCTACACTCGCGCTTTCTTCCTCGCATCCCGTCCTCCATGATCGGTCGCATCGCCGGCATCCTGCTCGAAAAGAACCCGCCTCATCTGCTCGTCGACTGCAACGGCGTCGGCTACGAAATCGACGTGCCGATGAGCACCTTCTACAACCTGCCGCAAACGGGCGAGCGTGTCGTGCTGCTCACGCAGCAGATCGTCCGCGAGGACGCGCACCTGCTGTACGGCTTCCTGACGCCGCAGGAGCGCACGACCTTCCGCGAGCTGCTGAAGATCACCGGCATCGGCGCGCGCATGGCGCTCGCCGTGCTGTCCGGCATGAGCGTGCAGGAGCTCGCGCAGGCCGTGACGATGCAGGACGCCGCCCGCCTCACGCGCCTGCCCGGCATCGGCAAGAAGACCGCCGAGCGCCTGCTGCTCGAACTGAAGGGCAAGCTCGGCGCCGACCTCGGCGCGCTCGCCGGCGCCGCGTCGCCGTCCGACCACGCGACCGACATCCTCAACGCGCTGCTCGCGCTCGGCTACTCCGAAAAGGAAGGCCTCGCCGCGATCAAGAACGTGCCGGCCGGCACCGGCGTGTCCGAAGGCATCAAGCTCGCGCTGAAGGCGCTGTCAAAGGCGTAACGCACGTTCGATCCGGCCGTCGAAGCCAGTGTCGCGCCGCCGCGCGGCGCTCGCCAGTCGGCCGTTCGGCCAGGTGGTCCCGCCTGCGCCGCGCGGTACAATGGCCGCATGATTGAAACCGACAAACTCGCCACCGAGCAGCGGATCATCGCCGCCACGCCCGCCTCGTCGCACGAGGAGGTGTTCGAACGTGCGTTGCGGCCGCGCCAGCTCGACGACTACGTCGGCCAGGAAAAGGTGCGCGGCCAGCTCGAGATCTTCATCGAAGCCGCGAAGCGCCGCTCCGAGCCGCTCGATCACGTGCTGCTGTTCGGGCCGCCGGGTCTCGGCAAGACGACGCTCGCACACATCATCGCGCGCGAGATGGGCGTGAACCTGCGTCAGACGTCGGGCCCCGTGCTCGAGCGCGCGGGCGATCTCGCCGCGCTGCTGACGAACCTCGAAGCGAACGACGTGCTGTTCATCGACGAGATCCACCGGCTGTCGCCGGTCGTCGAGGAAATCCTGTATCCGGCGCTCGAGGATTACCAGATCGACATCATGATCGGCGAAGGCCCGGCCGCGCGCAGCGTGAAGCTCGACCTGCAGCCGTTCACGCTGGTCGGCGCAACCACCCGCGCGGGGATGCTGACCAACCCGCTGCGCGATCGTTTCGGGATCGTCGCGCGCCTCGAGTTCTACGACGCCGAACAACTGTCGCGCATCGTGCGCCGCTCGGCGTCGCTGCTGAATGCGCAGATCGATCCGAACGGCGCGCTGGAAATCGCGAAGCGCGCGCGCGGCACGCCGCGGATCGCGAACCGGCTGCTGCGCCGCGTGCGCGACTTCGCGGAAGTGAAGGCCGACGGCCAGATCACCGCGGCCGTTGCCGACGCCGCGCTCGCGATGCTCGACGTCGATCCGGTCGGCTTCGACCTGATGGACCGCAAGCTGCTCGAAGCGATCCTGTACAAGTTCGACGGCGGCCCGGTCGGCATCGACAACCTCGCGGCGGCGATCGGCGAGGAGCGCGACACGATCGAGGACGTGCTCGAACCGTACCTGATCCAGCAGGGCTTCCTGCAGCGCACGCCGCGCGGGCGCGTCGCGACGCTGCTCACGTATCGCCACTTCGGGCTGTCGGTGCCCGATGCGCGCCGCACCGAACGCGACGAGTGGGATACCCCCGACGGCGAGTAATCCGCCACCCGAGCCGCACCCGCCATGACGACGCCGCCCAGCCGCCACCCCACCGCACCCGCGCCGGGCCCGCGCTGGGCCGAGCCGATCCGCAAGCGGCTCGTGGCCGGCATCACGCACCTGACGGCCGGCGGTGGCGGTCCATCGATCGATCTCTCTTCACCGCCTGGCGACCCAGGGCTGTTCGGCCCCGACGCCGTCTGCTGGCGCGTGCATGCCGATTTCACGTCGATGATGACGGGCGGCATCGCCGCGCTGCTGCTGCAGGCGCTCCACCCGCTCGCGCTCGCGGGTGTCTGGGATCATTCGTCGTTCCGCACCGACATCTTCGGCCGCTTGCGGCGCACCGCCACGTTCATCACGGGAACGACGTTCGGCAGCCGCGCGGACGCGCTCGCGCTGATCGAACGCGTGAAAGCGATCCATGCGCACGTCTCGGGCAGCGCGCCGGACGGACGGCCGTACCGCGCCGACGATCCCGCGTTGCTCACCTGGGTGCACGTCGCGGAAGTGTCGAGCTTCCTCGCCGCGCATCTGCGTTACGTGAATCCGGCGCTGTCGGGCGAGTTGCAGGACCGCTATTACACGGAAACGGCACTGATCGCCGAACTGCTCGGCGCGCACGAGGTGCCGCGTTCGCGCGCCGAGGTAGCGGCCTATCTCGCGCGCATGCTGCCCGAGCTCGAAGCCGGGCCGCGTACCTTCGACGTGATGTCCATCCTGCTGAACGTGCCCGTCGCGAGGCCCGCGCTGCGGCCTGCCGCGTCGCTGGTGATGCATGCCGGGATCGACCTGCTGCCGCCGTGGGCGCAGCGCATGCTCGGCGTGTCGACGTTCGCGCCGTTGCGGCGCGCGGTGGTCCGGCCGGGCATCCGCGCGGTCGCCCCCGTGCTACGCTGGGCGCTCGTCAACGGCGCGTCGAAGCGTGCGCGCCGCCGCGCGACGGCTGCCCCGTCCGACGGCACTCCGCCTGCCTGACGATCCGTTTCCTCGGATCATTTCAATTTACTGTCAAATACCTGTGACAAGCTGACGGGCTCGCACCCGCGCAGGGTCGCACGTCCTGGCCGTCATGCATGCCCGTGGCCCGCGCGAAGTCCCGCCCATCCGATACCGACGCCCGATGCCCGCGATGTCACGCCTGCCGATCCGTTTCGCCCTTGCCGCCAGCCTGTCCACCGTCGTCGCCCTCGCCGCGTGCGGAGGCGATGATGTCACCGCCGTTGCGCGCACGGACGCGCAACCGCCGTCCGGCGGCACGACGACGACGCCGGCCCCGACGCCGCCCGCCACCACCCCGCCGCAACCGGGCAAATGGAAAGCCGCGCGCGCCGGCGACCTGATCGACGTGACGCTCGGCGATCTCCATCCGACGCAGGGTGCGATCGGCTACGACCAGATCTACTACAAGCTCGGCCGCTACGAACTGCAGCCCGACAAGAAGTTCGACGACTTCTGCGCGGACGAAGGCCTCGGCGGCGTCGCATCGAGCGGCTACACGGCCCGATCGTCGCTGCGCGAACCGGCCAGCTACACGTGCGCGACGACCGACGCGAACGCCCGCGACCGCTCGGTGCTGAACCCCGTCGTGATCGGCCCGAACGGCGATGCGCTGTACCTGACCGACGGCCACCACGGCCTGTCGACCTATTACGAGACGCCCGACGGCGGCCCGGCGCTGCATGTGCACGTCGTCGTCAAGGACAACCTCAGCGACTACTCGGGCGACGCGTTCTGGCAGCAGATGCAAAGCCGCGGCTATCTCCGCCTGAAGAACGGCGAAGGCCAGCCGATCACGACCGCGCAACTGCCGAGCGGCCTCGGCCTGAAACTCGGGATGACGAACGACCGCTACCGCTCGCTCGTCTATTTCACGCGCGACATCGGCTACAGCAAGCCCGCACAAGCGACCGACTACCTCGAGTTCTACTGGGCCGACTGGCTGCGCGCGCAGCCTGGCACGTTCGCGCTGGCGAACTATGACCTCACGCGCGGCGGCACGACCGATCCCGACCCGGCGAAGGCCGACACGGGCTACCTGAATGCGGTCTGGAATGCGTCGACGCGGATGGTCGCGGCCACCGACCCCGTGATCGACGGCAAGACGGGCGTCGACCTCGGGCGCGCCGATGCGATCAACAGCGGGAAGAAATACAGCAAGGGGGAATTCGACAAGCTGCGCCAGCCGATCACGGCCGACAAGCCCGGCAAGATCGCGTACGCGCTCGACTACAAGACGCGCCACGCGCTGCCGCAGTAAGCGTAAGCGTCACGCAGTAAGAAGGCGAACCCCGGGGCCGGCCATGCCGCACGGGGCTGGCGTGCTCAGAGTACCTTGCGGTACCCGTCGTCATCGTCGCTCGCGGCTTCGAGATGCGACACGTCGGCCCACCGCACGACTTGCGCGCGGCCATCGACGTAATCGACGACATTGATGCTGGTGTTGAGCAGCTGATAGGTACGCGGCGCCGACAGCTCGATCCCGTTCGCGAAGCGATACACGCAATCGAGCACGCCGCCGTGCGCGACGCACGCGATCCGGCCGCCCGGATGCGCGGCGACGATCGGTTCGAGCGCATGCAGCACGCGGTGATAGAACTCACGCTGCGACTCGCCACCCTCCGGCGCGAAGCCCGGGTCGCGTGTCTGCCACGCCGCATACGCGTCCGGAAACAGCGCCTCGATCTCGGTGCTGTCGTGCCCCTGGAACGCGCCGTACGAGCGTTCGCGTAACCCTTCGCGCAGCAGCAGCGGCAACCCGAGCGCATCGGCGAACGGTTGGGCGGTCTGTTGTGCGCGCATCAGGTCGCTCGAATACACCGCGTCGATCCGCGCGCCATCACGTGCCTCCCGCGCGAGCCGCGCCGCCAGCCGCTGCGCCTGCGCGAGCCCCGTGTCGGCCAACGGGATGTCGATATGCCCCTGGATGCGCTTGATGCGGTTCCAGGCCGTCTCGCCATGGCGGATGAAAAGAATCTGCGTGGTGGCCATCGCGGCGCGCCTCCGGGAAAGAATCAGGGCCGCACTTGCAGCCAGAACGTCACGGGGCCGTCGTTGACGAGCGACACCTGCATGTCGGCGCCGAACTCGCCCGTCTCGACGATCGGGTGCCGCGCCCGCGCGGCCGCGACGAAATAGTCGAACAACCGCGCGCCTTCGTCGGGCGGCGCGGCCGGCGTGAAGCTCGGACGCAGCCCGCTGTTGGTATCGGCCGCCAGCGTGAACTGCGACACGAGCAGCAGGCCGCCCGCGCGGCCTTCGCCGTCGATGTTCGATACCGGCAGGTTCATCTTGCCGGCTGCGTCGCTGAACACGCGGTAGCCGAGCAGCTTCGCGAGCAGCTTGTCGGCCGCGGCCTCGGTATCGCCGCGCTCCGCGCAGACCAGCGCGAGCAGGCCCGCGCCGATCTCGCCCGTCGTGCGGCCGCCGACGCGCACGTCGGCACGCGTCACGCGCTGGATCAGCGCGATCATGCGGTCAGCGTGACGCGCGCGAAGCGGCGCTTGCCGACCTGCACGACGAACTCGCCGGCCTCGACCTTCAGGCCCTTGTCCGACACGGTCGCGCCGTCGATCTTCACGCCGCCCTGCTCGATGTTGCGCAGCGCTTCGCTAGTCGACGGCACGAGGCCGGCCTGCTTCAGCAACTGACCAATCGCCAGCGGCGCACCGGCCAGCGTGACCGACGGAATGTCGTCCGGCACGCCGCCCTTCGCGCGGTGGTTGAAGTCGTCGAGCGCGCGCTCGGCGTCGGCCTGCGAGTGGAATCGCGCGACGATTTCCTGCGCGAGCAGCACCTTGAAGTCGCGCGGATTGCGGCCGCCCTCGGCCTCGCGCTTGAAGCCGGCGATTTCATCGAGGCTGCGGAACGACAGCAGCTCGAAGTAACGCCACATCAGCGTGTCCGAGATGCTCATCAGCTTGCCGAACATGTCGGTCGGCTTCTCGCTGATGCCGACGTAGTTGCCCTTCGACTTCGACATCTTCTCGACGCCGTCGAGGCCTTCGAGCAGCGGCATCGTCAGGATGCACTGCTGTTCCTGGCCGTACTGCTTCTGCAGTTCGCGGCCGACCAGCAGGTTGAACTTCTGGTCGGTGCCACCGAGTTCGAGATCGGCGTTCAGCGCGACCGAATCGTAGCCCTGCATCAACGGGTACAGGAATTCGTGGATCGAGATCGGCACGCCGCCCTGGAAGCGCTTCGTGAAATCCTCGCGCTCGAGAATCCGCGCGACCGTGTAGCGCGACGCGAGCTTGATCATCCCGTCCGCGCCGAGCGGCATCGACCATTCGCTGTTGTAGCGGATCTCGGTCTTGTCGCGATCGAGCACGAGCGCGGCCTGCTCGAAGTAGGTCTTCGCGTTCGATTCGATCTGCTCGCGCGTGAGCGGCGGGCGGGTCGCGTTGCGGCCCGACGGATCGCCGATCAGCGACGTGAAATCGCCGATCAGGAAGATCACCGTATGGCCGAGATCCTGCAACTGGCGCATCTTGTTCAGCACGACCGTATGGCCGATGTGGATGTCCGGTGCGGTCGGATCGAGGCCGAGCTTGATGCGCAGCGGCGTGCCGGTGGCTGCGCTGCGCGCGAGCTTCTGCGCGAACTCTTCCTCGATCAGCAGCTCGTCGACGCCGCGCTTCGTGACGGCGAGCGCATGCCGGACTTCGTCGGTGATCGGGAAAACGGGCTTGGAACTGGGTTCGGTGCTCATCGGTGCCAGGAAGAATGTCGCAAAAACAGGGATTTTCCCATAACTTGCGCGCGCATCGCTTAACGACGCGTCACGTTGCGCGGATAATCGGGCGCAAGGCGCGCGGCACCGGCCCGCGCCGCACGATCCAGGAGAACCCAACGTGCCGCAACGACAGCCGCAGCCTGCCCATCCGGCAGACGGCATCTATTTCGGGCTGATGTCGGGAACCAGCATGGACGGCGTCGACGGCGTCGCCGTGCGTTTCAAGGCCGGCCGCGCGCCGGTCGTGCTCGCGGAAGCGTTCGTCGGCTTCGCGCAATCGCTGCGCGACGCGTTGTTCGCGCTGCAGCAGCCCGGCGACAACGAGATCGACCGCGAATCGCTCGCCGCGAATGCGCTCGTCGCGCGCTATGCGGTGTGCTGCCATGAATTGCAGCGCACGGCCGGGCTGTCGCGCGACGAGATCCGCGCGATCGGCGTGCACGGCCAGACGGTGCGCCATCGCCCCGAGCGCGGCTATACGCGCCAGCTCAACAATCCGGCGCTGCTCGCGGAGCTGACGCAGGTCGACGTGATCGCCGATTTCCGCAGCCGCGACGTGGCCGCCGGCGGTCACGGCGCGCCGCTCGCGCCCGCGTTCCATGCGACGGTGTTCGGCGCGCCGGGCGAAACGCGGGTCGTCTGCAATCTCGGCGGGATCAGCAACATCACGATCCTGCCTGGCGCGGACGGCGACGTGCGCGGCTTCGACTGCGGCCCCGCGAACGCGCTGATCGATGCCTGGGCGACCCGCCACCTCGGCAAGCCGTACGACGACGGCGGGAAGTTCGCCGCACGCGGCACCGTACAGGCATCGCTGCTCGACGCCCTGCTCGACGAACCGTATTTCACCGCGCCGCCGCCAAAGAGCACCGGACGCGATCTGTTCAATCCCGCATGGCTCGACGCCAAGCTCGCCGCGTTCCCGCAAGTTGCACCGGAGGACGTGCAGGCCACGCTCACCGCGCTCACCGCCGTATCGGTGGCGCGCGAAATCGCGCAGCACGCACCGGGCTGCAAGGCCGTGTTCGTCTGCGGCGGCGGCGCACGCAATCCGGTACTGCTCGACGCGCTCCGGCACGCGCTGCGCGAGGCCGGCGTGCCGGCCGCGGTCGACACCACGGCCGCACTCGGCGTGCCGCCGCAGCAGGTCGAAGCGCTCGCGTTCGCGTGGCTCGCGTACCGCTTCACCGCGCGCCAGCCCGGCAATCTCGCGACGGTCACCGGCGCAGCCGGCAACCGCGTGCTCGGCGCGCTCTATCCGCGCTGACGCGATATCCGCCGCGCGGTAAGCGCCACAGGGCGAGCGCGCATAAAAAAACGGGGCATGAAGCCCCGTTTTTCATTCCGGCGAACCGGCGCGGATCTGCCGTGCGCTCAGACCGAGAACGACGAACCGCACCCGCAGGTGGTGGTCGCGTTCGGGTTCTTGATCACGAACTGGGCGCCGTTGAGGTCGTCCTTGTAGTCGATCTCGGCGCCGACCAGGTACTGGTAGCTCATCGAGTCGATCAGGAGCTGGACGCCGTTCTTGTTCATCACGGTGTCGTCCTCGTTGACTTCCTCGTCGAACGTGAAGCCATACTGGAAGCCCGAGCAGCCGCCACCCTGCACGAACACGCGCAGCTTCAGGTCGGGATTGCCCTCTTCGTCGATCAGTTGCTTGACCTTGTCGGCTGCGGCGTCGGTGAAGACGAACGGCAGCGGCATATCGGTCGTCGTTGCTGCGGTTTCGGTAACAGCGTTCATTCGAACTCTCCAAAAAGCTTTAGCCGCTATTGTAGGGCCGATCAGAAGATCGTGCTGATGTCCATGAAATCAATAGGTTCTTGTCGATTTCATCAAACGCGCCCGCGCGGGCGGCGGCCGCAGCGGCCCGGGTGCGGGTAGTCAGCGGGCATAAAAAAACCGCCAGCGTGAAAGCTGGCGGTTTTTTCGGCGGACGCCGCTCGAAAGCGGCGAGGCCATGAAGCGGAATTAACGCTTCGAGAACTGCTTTGCGCGGCGTGCCTTGCGCAGACCGACCTTCTTACGCTCGACTTCACGCGCATCGCGCGTGACGAAGCCTGCGCTCGACAGCGACGGCTTCAGCGTCGCATCGTAGTCGATCAGTGCACGGGTGATGCCGTGGCGCACTGCGCCTGCCTGACCCGTTTCGCCGCCGCCGTTGACGTTCACCTTGATGTCGAACGTCTGGCCGTGGTTCGTGAGTTCCAGCGGTTGACGCACGATCATCAGCGACGTTTCGCGCGAGAAGTAGTCAGCGATGGGCTTGCCGTTGACGATGATGTCGCCCTTGCCAGCCTTGATGAAGACACGTGCGACTGCGCTCTTGCGGCGGCCCGTACCGTAGTTCCAGTTACCGATCATGTGGGTCCCCTTAGATCTCGAGCGCCTTCGGCTGTTGAGCCGAGTGCGGATGCGTCGCTTCTGCGTAGACCTTCAGCTTCTTGATCATCGCGTAGCCGAGCGGGCCCTTCGGCAGCATGCCCTTGACCGCCTTCTCGAGCGCGCGGCCCGGGAAGCGCTCTTGCATCTTGCCGAACGTCGTTTCATAGATACCGCCCGGGTAGCCCGAGTGACGGTAGTACTTCTTGTCCAGCGTCTTGTTGCCCGTGACCTTCAACTTGCTCGCGTTGATGATGATGATGAAATCACCAGTGTCGACGTGCGGGGTGAACTCAGGCTTGTGCTTGCCGCGCAGACGGCGTGCCACTTCGCTGGCAACACGGCCGAGAACCTTATCCGTCGCGTCAATCACGTACCATTCGCGCGTCACCTCATGGGCTTTTGCGGAAAACGTCTTCATGATCGATCCAAAAAAATTGCTTTGCCCGATGTGTTCTTCCTGCTTGTCTGTGTGCGCTTCGAGGCGCGGTGCAGGCTCTCCCTGTTCTTTTTCCGTGGGCATGAATGCGGAAAAGCCCTGAATTATAAAGGAAATACGGCTACGTGGTCAAAGAGAATCCACGTCCCGTGTTCGCGGCGGCCGAAATGCGCCAAAATCCGGTCGTGCCCCACCAAGCCAGGCGAACCGAGCGCCTGGGGAGGCACCCATCGACGCGCGGCACATGACCTTGCCGCGCCAGACCGGTCGAACCCGAAAAACAACAAACCAGCATGATGAAACAACGACTTACGCCCTTTCTGGCGGCCGCGCTGCTGGCCGTCGCGGCGCCCGCCGTCGCCGCCCGCTCCGGCTGCGAAGCCAAGCTCGACGCACTCGATGCACGCATCGCCGAAGCCCGGACCGCCCATGCCGAAGACCGCATCGCGCGCCTGCGCGCGGTGCGCGAACGCGTCCGTCACTTCTGCGCACGCGGCCACGGCCACGCGTCGGCCGCCCGTGCGCCGGCGCCCGATGCCGACTCGCGCGGCACGCCGCCCGACGCGACTTCGCAACCGGCTGCGCGACAGCCCGCGTGACGGTGCCGACGCGCGCAAGCCGCGCGCGGATGTTTGCATGGGACGAAAAAAAGCCCGAACGGCTGGTTCGGGCTTAATCCACCTTAGGAGGAGGGTGGAGGAGACATGCGGAGGTTGCCGCAGCGCGGCAACCAATGAGGATCATTATACGAATGCCCCGCCGACTTCACAAGAAAATTTGCATTGCGAAATCAAATACCACAATATGAGATTTCATCCGAAAAGCTTGTTCGGACGCATTTCCTTTTGAAATCAAACATGTAAACCCCTCGGACATGACCTAAAGCTGCCCTCGCCTAGAGCAAAACCCCTAAATCCAGCAGGGAAATCGTCGCTCGCCGCCCTGTCCGCCCGGCCCCGGCGTTGCGCGTCGTGCAGCGCATCAGCCGACCGTTGCGTCGCGGGCTACAATGCCGGATCGAATCCGAATCAGGCAACGCTGGAGTGCAAGCATGGAATGCAAAGTAAGCTGGATGGGCCAGGACGGCATGGCGTTTTCCGCCGAGACCGGCAGCGGCCATCTCGTCACGATGGACGGCGCGCCCGAAGGCGGCGGCCACAACCTCGCGCCGCGTCCGATGGAAATGGTGCTGCTCGGCACCGGCGGCTGCACCGCCTATGACGTCGTGCTGATCCTGAAGAAGAGCCGCCAGGAAGTGAGCGGCTGCTCGGTCACGCTGAAGGCCGAGCGTGCGAGCGAAGATCCGAAGGTGTTCACGAAGGTGCACTTCCACTTCACGGTCACCGGCCGCAATCTGAACCCGGCCACGGTCGAGCGCGCGATCAACCTGTCGCACGACAAGTACTGCTCCGCGTCGATCATGATCGCGAAGACGGCCGAACTCACGCATTCGTTCGACATCGTCGCCGCCTGAGCGCACGGCGCGCGCATGAAAAAAGGGCCGGCGCTCCGCAGGGAGCGCCGGCCCTTTCGCATTCGAACGGCAAAGCAGGCCGATAAGCCGGATTCTGTGCACGCTGCACGCCGAAGCGCGCAACGCGTGGCAGTCATTCCTCTAGGCGCGCCATTGCTGACGCGCTCAAGCTTCCTACCCGCAGACGAGACGGGGGCCCCGTCCTGCATCCGAAAATGCGCGCCTGCCTACTTGGAATTGCTCCGGGTGGAGGTTACCGTGCCGGCGAACGTCGCCGTCGCCGCGGTGCGCTCTTACCGCACCGTTTCACCCTTACCTGATCCCGGCTTGCGCCGGGCCATCGGCGGTTTGCTTTCTGTTGCCCTGTTCCGCGTGTCGCCACGGATGGCCGTTAGCCATCACCCTGCCCTGTGGAGTCCGGACTTTCCTCGCCCCCGCGCGCCCGAAGGCGGCGAGGCCGCGACTGCCTGGCCTGCTTTGCGACGCGCATTCTAGCACTGCGCGCCGCCGTCGGCAGCGCGCGAGCGGCGGCCGCGGCGAAACACGGCCGGATCGTCGTAGAACGCGGCGTCGGCGTTCGCCGCGCACCAGCCCGGCACGCCGAGCACCGGCAGCGGCGCGAAGTCGCGGCTCGTCAGCGCGCACGTCGCGAATTCGGCAGCGATTCGTGCATCGACGTGCGCGCGCCGTCGCGCGTCGGGCCATGAAAAATAGTCGGCGCTCACTTCGACGATCCATGCGTGCGCGGTGCAGGACTTGTAGGGTGCGACGAGCTGTTCGAGCAGCGCATGGCCGACGAGTCGCGCTTCGCAGCGCGTGCCCCACGCATCGCGCGCGGCCACCAGCAGCCGCGGCCAGTCGAAGCCGCGCAACGCGTCGGCGAGCGCGCGGTCGGCGGTGACGAACAGCGCGGCGTTCTCGTCGAACAACGTGAGCGCATCGCGCAACGTACCGCGCACGGGGCCGACTCCGCCCGCCGCGTCGATCGCGGCGGCCTGGCGCGCATTCAGCGCGGCCTTGATGCGCGGGTACGCGAACCAGACGAGCGCATTGAAGAAGTCGTGAAGATGGTGGCGGGTCGGCACGTGGCCGGTGCCCGCGATATGGGTCTCGTACGCGACGCCGGGCGGCAGCTCGGCCTGCGGCACGAAGCGCAGCGGCCTGCCGCGGCCGGTGACGCGATCGCCGCCTCGTGACATGCCGCCCAACGCGCCGTTCAACGCATCGAGCAGCGCGGCCTCGCCCGCCCGGGCGGCCGCCTGCCACGCGCGGCCCGGCTCCGCGTAAGGCGCGAGCCACGGCGCGGACCAGTCGATCCGCGCGAAATCCGCCGCCGCGCGACCGGCCGCAAGGCCGGGTTCGCACGGCGGCGTGCCGGTCACGCCAGCTTCCAGCCGATCGTCTCGCCGCCGCGCAGCGGCACGACCGGCGTATCGCCCGCGAAGATCTCGCGCGGCAGTTCCCACGGCTCGCGGCGCAGCGTGACCGTCTCGGCGCTGCGCGGCAGCCCGTAGAAATCGGCGCCGAAGAAGCTCGCGAACCCTTCCAGCTTGTCGAGCGCGCCGGCCGTGTCGAACGCTTCCGCGTACAGTTCGAGCGCGTGCAGCGCCGTGTAGCAGCCCGCGCAGCCGCACGCGGTTTCCTTCGCGTCGCGCGCATGCGGCGCGCTGTCGGTGCCGAGGAAGAAGCGCGGATTGCCCGACGTCGCGGCCTCGACCAGCGCCACGCGATGCGTCTCGCGCTTGAGCACCGGCAGGCAGTAGTAATGCGGGCGAATCCCGCCGACGAACAGCGCGTTGCGGTTGTACAGCAGGTGATGCGCGGTGATCGTCGCGCCGAGCAGGCCGGGCGCCGCGTCGGCATCGCGTACGTAGTCGGCCGCGTCCTTCGTCGTGATGTGCTCGAACACGACCTTCAGGCCCGGGAAATCGCGGCGCAGCGGCGTCATCACGCGGTCGATGAACACCTTCTCGCGGTCGAACAGGTCGATCGACGCATCGGTCACCTCGCCGTGCACGAGCAGCGGCATGCCGGTGTCCTGCATCGCCTCGAGCGTCTTCGCGCATTTCGCGAGATCGGTGACGCCGTGGTCGGAGTTCGTCGTCGCGCCTGCCGGATACAGCTTCACGCCGTGCACGAAGCCGCTTTCGCGCGCGCGGCGGATTTCGTCGGGCGGCGTGTTGTCGGTCAGGTACAGCGTCATCAGCGGCTCGAACGTCATCCCGGCCGGCAGCGCGGCGAGGATGCGCTCGCGATAGGCCTGCGCCTGCGCGGTGGTCGTGACGGGCGGCTTCAGGTTCGGCATGACGATGGCGCGGCCGAACTGGCGGGCGGTGTGCGGCAGCACGGCGGCGAGCATGTCGCCGTCGCGCAGGTGCAGGTGCCAGTCGTCGGGACGGGCGAGCGAAAGCGTCGCCGGGGAAGAAGCGTTCGAGGCAGTCATAGGAGGCGTCGTGAGGAACGGGCTTGCCATCGGCGGGGCCGGAACGCGCGTGCGCGGGCCGACTGACGGCAAACCGCAACACGGGGCCTTTGGCCAGCGGAATCCGCTTTTTACCGCTCAGGGCTCGGTGATATGCTAGAAGCCGCATTGTACCGGGGTTCGCCCGGTTCGTTACCCCCCGCTTCAGCCTGCCGCCCCACGTAAAATGTGCCAACTCCTTGGAATGAACTGCGCCGCGCCGACGGACGTCACATTCTCCTTCACAGGTTTCGCGGCCCGGGGCGGGCTCACCGATCACCATGCCGACGGCTGGGGCATCGCGTTCTTCGAAGACAAGGCCTGCCGTCTCTTCATCGATCACCAGGCATCAGCCACGTCGCCGATCGCCGAAATGGTGAAGCGCTACCCGATCAAGTCCAAGAACACGATCGCCCACATCCGCAAGGCGACGCAAGGGCACATCCTGCTCGAGAACAGCCATCCGTTCATGCGCGAGCTGTGGGGCCGGCACTGGATCTTCGCGCATAACGGCGACCTGCAGGACTACGCGCCGGACATGGACGGCAGTGTCTACCACCCGGTCGGCACGACCGACAGCGAACAGGCGTTCTGCGTGCTGATGCAGGGGCTGCGCGAGGCCTTTCCCGGCGCGCAGCCGCCGCTGCCCGAGCTGTTCGAGCGGGTCGGCGAACTGACGCGCGGCATCACCGATCACGGCGTGTTCAACTTCCTGATGTCGAATGGCCAGGCGCTCTTCGCGCACTGCTCGACGCGGCTGCACTACCTCGTGCGGCGCTGGCCGTTCTCGACCGCGCATCTCGTCGACGAAGACCTGTCGATCGACTTCGCGAAATACACGACGCCCGAGGATCGCGTCGCGGTGATCGCAACGCAGCCGCTCACCGACAACGAAGTCTGGACCGCGTTCGAGCCGGGCGAGCTGATCATGTTCCAGTGCGGCGACGTCGCCGCGCGGATGCAGATTCCGGTGCCCGAGCGTGTGCTCGAGAAGCTGCGCAACCCGTCGCTCGATGCGTCGGCGTCCGCGCCGCACACGGTGGTGCGCGAAGCGCTCGCCACCGCGGCCGACGGCGATTCCGACGACGCGATCGATTTCTGAAGTCCGGCGCGGCATCGGCTGCGCTCGCTTTCCGAACTGCTGCGCGCACTTCATGCGTCATCAGCGCAAATCGCCTCGCTCCGGTCAATACGGTTTCGTTTTGACCGCCACCCGGCGCAATCGATTGACATCACCCGACATCCGCTTGATTTTATTAATTTACAAGCGAAAGCAAATAAAAGATGGAATCAGGAAAATAACCATCAATTAAAACAAGAACCCCTGATCCGGATTTTAACGCACCGCATCTGCCGGAACCGTTCGCTATCCCACCTACTCCGGCAGCCGTTCCAGATCTCTGCAAAACCCCTCCCAGCCCGCCCCCGCCACAGCCTTCGGTTCGATTAACCACACAAATCAAAAATACCACGCATTACGGTTCGCATCATTACAGTTTCCAGCTTCTCGATAATCGACGGCCATCTGAATCAGTAGACTCCGCCCATCCTCGGTGTAACGAAACACGATTGGCGCGACACGCTGCCATAGCCGCCGCACGCCCCTTCGGATCATTTCCCCACCGCGGAATGCGAATTCGCCGAACAACGGCGAATGCCACGTCAAAAAGAAGAAAGAGGGGTATGTCGTGAATCACTCATTTCGATCGATATGGAGCGAGGCCGCCGGCTGCTGGGTCGCGGTCGCGGAAACGACCCAGACGCGCGGCAAGCGCTCGGGCGCTGCATCGGGGCCAAGTCAGCGCACCGCCCGCAAGGCAACGCATCACGCAACGCGCCGGTCGCCGCTTCGTGTCGCGGCGCTCGGCGCCGCACTGGCGGCACTGTCGGCCGGCACCGTGCACGCATCGACCTGCGGCAACGGCGCGGCCGTCGCGAACGGCGGCACCTGCGCGCTCGGCAGTTTCAGCCCGACCGTCAACAACGATCTCGTCGGCGCCACGACCGTGTCGGGCGGCGACCGGGTCGGCCTGACCGGCGCCTGGACGGGCGCGACCGGCGACATGGGCTACACGCCGATGCCGCTCGGCAACACGTCCATCATTTCGGGCAACCCGAATCAGCCGTTGGTCACGCTCGGCGGCAAGACGCAAAGCGTCGGCACCCCCGATTCGATCACGGGCAGCCGCACGTCCGTCGCCACTTACGACTCGTCCGCGTTCGTGTCATCGACCGCGGGCTCGACCGTCGTGCAGGTCTACCACGACGTGAACGACAACCAGTACGTGAACACGCGGATCGGCACGGTCGCGAATTCGGGCGGCACGCTCGACGTATCGATCGGCAACCCCGCGAACGCACCTGCGGCAACCGGCAACGTGATGACGATCGCGGCCAAGCAGAGCGATCTCGCCTACGCGGACGGCACCGGCTCGGCACCCAGCGTCATCAACTGGAATTCGCGCAACCAGATCTGGTTCATCACCGGCGACTATCTCGCGAGCGGCGGCCCCGTCGGCAGCATCGAGCTCGACGTGCCGACCTACGCAGGCACCTTCACCGCGTTCGACGGCAGCACGTGGACCGTCACCGACGCCGCGTCGCTCGCCGCGTACAACGACTTTCTCGTGCGTTCGGTCCGCAACGGCGCGCTCGGCTCGCAGACCGCCTACGACACCGCGTTCGGCCAGGCCGTGACACTTTCCCCGCAGACCTTCGAGTATGCGAACGACGTATCGCCCGGCGACAAGAACGCGCTGCCCAGAAACTACCCGTCCGCGATGCACGGCACGGGCGCGAACGCTACGCTGCACATCGGCAAGGACGGTCAGATCGACTTCCGCGGCTCCAACACGATCGATGAGAGCGCGGCCGTCGTCGCGGAGAACGGCGCGCACTTCGTCAACGACGGGCGCCTGTCGGGCGACTTCACGCTGGTGCGCCTGCTGAGCGGCGCGAGCGGCGTCAACAACGGCACGATCTCGTCCGGCTATACGGCTGGCGACAACGTCAACACGGGGGGCGCCACCCCTTCCGACAACTTCGGGCTCAACACGTACGTCGAAGGCAGCGGCGTGTACGCGAACGGCGCCGGCACGACGTTCGTCAACAACGGCGTGATGAACGTCGGCGCCTGGAATCTCACCCGCAACCGGCTCGACCTGCAGAACTACGCGGTAGCCGCCACGGACGGCGCGCGCGCGTCGAACGCCGGCACGATCAACGTCGGCGTCAACGCGACGACGCTCGACAGCCAGGTGATCGGCGGCCTCGTCGCCGGCGGCAGCTTCACGAACGAAGCCGGCGGCACGATCTATCTCGGCCGCGCCGCGCAGTACGACCCCAGCTCCCCCGAAGCCGCGAACGACGTCGCGCTGTCCGCGCACGGGTACGGCATCCTGCTCGGCGCGTCGGGCACCGCCAGCAACCTCGGCACGATCGTGATCGGCACGCAGACGCAGAACGGCGCCGCGCTGGCGAGCATCGGCTCGAGCGCCGGCACGCTGACCAACGCGGGCGCGATCGTCGTCAACGGCGCGGCGCCCGGCACGCCGCTCGCCAACGTCGGCATGCTCGCGGCCGACACCGCCGCGACCGTGACCAATACGGGCACGATCACGCTGAATGGCGTGAACGGCATCGGCATCATGGTCGTCGGCACCGGCACGAACGCGACGGCCGCGACGTCGACCGGCACGATCAACGTGGCCGGCGGCCTCGATCCCGCGTCGGGCACGCGCAACTACGGCGTCTGGGCCGAAGGGCCGCTCGCGAAAGCCACGCTCGACGGTGCGCTGAACCTGACGGGCACCGGCGCGATCGGCGTGCACGCGCGTTCCGGCGCGACGATCGACGTCGGCGCGAACGCCGTGCCGGCCTTCATGTCCGGCACGCACCAGATCGGCTTCTATGCATACGGCGCAGGCTCGAAAATCAACGTCGCCGCGCAGCACCTGAGTGTCGACACCGACGATTCGACGCTGTTCCGCGTCGCGGGCGGCGCGGCCTACACGGGCGCGTCGGCGGCCGGCGCACTGATCACCGACGTCAACGGCCAGCGCGCGCGCGGCGTGCTCGCGACCGACGTCGGCACCACGCTGTCGACCGGCAACGCGATCTACGACGTCAAAGGCGCGAACGGCATCGCGATCGCGGTCGAAGGCGGCGCGAAAGGCACGATCGACCCGGGCACGACGATCAACCTGAACGCGGCCGGCGCGACCGCGGGCATCGTCGACGGCCAGGCGCACGACCTCGCCGGCGCGGCTGCCGGCGCACCGGTCGCGACGACGCTGACCAATCACGCCGCCGTCACGTCGTCGACCGCCGGCGTGACCGGCTTCATCGCGCAGAACCTCGGCACGCTCGAGAACCGCAGCACGGTGTGGCTGACCGGCGCCGGCTCGACGGGCGTCGTGGCCGGCGCGCTCGGCACGGTGAACAACGCGTCGACGATCCGCGTCTCCAACGGCACCGGCGCGCTCGTGCAGGGTGCGTCGGCCACGCTCGCCAATGCGGGTTCGATCGAAGCCGACGACGGGATCGCGGGCGTGCGTCTCACGGGGGCCGGCGCATCGGTCGCGCTGTCGGGCGCGGGCACCGTCGTCGCGAACGGCAGCGCCGACGGCGTGCTGATCGACTCGACCGTGACGGACGGCGGGATCGCGGCCGGGGCGACGTCGATCGCGGTCGGCGGCTCGGGCAGCGGCATCCGCAACCTCGGTGCGAATGCAACGATCGCACTGTCCGGCACGCAGGTCGCCACGACCGGCAACGGCGCCGCCGGCCTCGCGTCGACCGGTGCGGGTGCACGTATCGCGACCGATGCGGCCACGGTCGTCCGCACGGCGGGGGCCGACGCGCTCGGCCTGTCCGTGTCGGGTGCCGATTCCACGCTCACGGCCAACGGAACCACCGTCGCGACGACCGGCGCGAACGCGCATGCGATCGTCATGGACGGCGGCGCGACAGCCCTGCTGTCGGGCGCGAAGATTTCCGCATCGGGTGCCGCGGCCGATGGCATCGTCGCGCAAAACGGCGGCCGCCTCGCCGATACGGGTTCGTCGCTCGCCAGCGTGGCCGGCAACGGCGCCACCGCGAACAGCGGCGGCGTGCTCGCGTTGACCGGCACGGCGCTCACGGGCGCGACGGCCGGCGTGCTGACGTCGGACACGCTCGCGAACGGCGCGACCAGCTCGGTGCTCGTCGACGGCGGCAGCGTGACGTCATCCACCGGGCCGGCGTTCGCCGCGCGCGGCGGCACGGCCGACATCGCGGTACGCAACGGCACGGTCGTGACGGCCGGCAACGGCACGCTGCTGAACCTCGCGAACGGCAGCAACGTGACGTTCGGCGCATCGGCGGTCAACCTCGCGGGCGACATCGTGTCGGACGCATCGAGCACCGGCAACGTGTTCCTCGCGAACGGCACGACGCTGACCGGGAAGATCGACCCGGTCGCGCTGAGTGTCGACGGCACGAGCACGTGGCGCATGACGGGCAGTTCGGTCCTGCGCAGCCTGAACAACGCTGGCCTCGTCGCGTTCGCCGCGCCGACCGGCTCGCCGACGCTGACCGGCAGCTACAAGACGCTGACGACCGGCGGCTACGTCGGCAACGGCGGCACGATCGCGCTGAACACGTATCTCGGCGCCGATACGTCACCGACCGACCGGCTGATCGTGAACGGCGGCACGGCGAGCGGCACGACCGGCCTGAAGATCGCCAACACGGCCGGCACCGGCGCGCAGACGACCGGCGACGGCATTCCCGTGGTCGTCACGGCCAACGGCGGCACGACCGCCGCGTCGGCATTCCATCTTGCCGGCCCGGTACAGGCCGGCGCGTATGAATACCGGCTCTATCGCGGCGGGCAAGGTGATGCGAACGGCTGGTACCTGCGCTCGCAACTCGACCAGACCGACCCCGGCGACCCGATCCACCCGTCCGGCGGCGGCGACGGCGGCAACAACGGGAATGGCAACGCAAACGGCAACGGCGGCACGCTCGCGTATCGTCCGGGCGTCTCCGGCTACGCGATGACGCCGCTGCTGAACGCCGACTACGGCTTCTCGACGCTCGGCAGGCTGCACGAGCGCGTCGGCGACATCTACAACGTCGAGAAACAGCAGCCCGGCAATCGCGACGGCGTGTGGGGGCGCATCGGCGGCCAGAGCCTCGATGCGAATGCGGGCCGTTTCTCGGCCGACGAACGCACGTTCTTCGCGCAGTTCGGCAAGGACTGGACCCTCGACCAGGCGCCCGACGGCGCCGGCAGCACGCATGCGGGCGTGACGGCCAGCATCGGCGTGTCGAATGCGAGCTTCAGCGACATGGCGCGCGCAGGCTCGCCCGACCTGTCGACGTCGACCGGCTCGGTCGAGATGCACGCGCAAAGCGTCGGCGGCTACTGGACGCGCTACCTGCCCGACGGCACCTACTTCGACAGCGTCGGGCAGGTCACGCACTACGGCAACCGCTATCGCGACAGCTACGGCAACGAGGCGTCGCAGAACGGCTTCGGCGTCGCGCTGTCGCAGGAAGTCGGCAAGCCGTTCGCGATCGGCACGTTGCCGTTCGCGGTCGAGCCGCAAGCGCAGTTGATGTATCAGTACCTGAAGCTGAACGGGTTCAACGACAACGTGTCGGCCGTGTCGGGCACGACGACGAATGCGCTGCGCGGCCGCGTCGGCGTGCGCATCTTCCGGCCGAACCTCCAGTCGGACGCGGGCGGCGGCGCCGCGACACCGTACTTCACGGCCGACGTGCTGCACGACTTCCTGTCGCCGGGGCAGACCGTGGTCGGCGGCACGCCGTTCGCGACGCATCTCGGGCGCACCTGGTACGAGCTCGGCGTCGGCGTGACCGCCGGCTTCGGCAAGTCCGGCGAGCTGTACGCGAACGCGAAGATCGCACGCAACATCGGCGGCGATTACCGGCGCGGAATCGTCGGACAGGTCGGCTACCGGTACAGCTGGTAACGCCCGGCGACGGACGAAAAAAAACCGCCCGGCTGCGTGCCGGGCGGTTTTCGCATGGGTGCGCGCGAAAACGCGCGAACGCTCAGTGCAGGATCTTCGCGAGGAAGTCCTTCGCGCGGTCCGATTTCGGATTCGAGAAGAAATCGTCCTTGCGGTCGTCCTCGACGATCGCGCCCTTGTCCATGAAGATCACGCGATGCGCGACCTTCTTCGCGAAGCCCATCTCGTGCGTGACGACCATCATCGTCATCCCTTCCTGCGCGAGTTCGACCATCACGTCGAGCACTTCGTTGATCATCTCGGGATCGAGCGCGGACGTCGGCTCGTCGAACAGCATCGCGATCGGGTCCATCGACAGCGCGCGCGCGATCGCGACCCGCTGCTGCTGGCCGCCCGACAACTGGCCCGGAAACTTGTGCGCATGCGCCTTCAGGCCGACGCGATCGAGCAGCTTCATGCCCTTCTCGTTCGCCTCGTCCTTGCCGCGGCCGAGCACCTTGACCTGCGCGAGCGTCAGGTTTTCGGTGATCGACAGGTGCGGGAACAGCTCGAAATGCTGGAACACCATCCCGACCTTCGAGCGCAGCTTCGACAGGTTCGTCTTCTTGTCGCCGACCGACTGGCCGTTCACGAGGATCTCGCCCTGCTGGAACGGCTCCAGGCCGTTCACGGTCTTGATCAGCGTCGACTTGCCGGAGCCCGACGGGCCGCACACGACGACCACTTCGCCTTTCTTGACCTCGGTCGTGCATTCGGTGAGGACCTGAAACTGGCCGTACCACTTCGAAACGTTCTTGATGGAAATCATCTTGTGACCTTTTTCTGGAGACCCTTGACGAGAGCAGACGCCAACGAGCAAATCACGAAATAGCATGCGCCGGCGAACAGGACCATCTCGACGGTCGTGCCGTCGCGATCGCCGACGTTGGCGGCCGTGCGGAAGAAGTCCGCGAGACTGATCACGTACACGAGCGACGTATCCTGGAACAGGACGATCGCCTGCGTGAGCAGCAGCGGCACCATCGCGCGGAACGCCTGCGGCAGGATCACGAGGCGCATCGCCTGCGCGTAGTTCATGCCGAGCGCGAACGCGGCGTTCACCTGCCCGCGCGGCACCGCCTGGATGCCGGCGCGGATGATCTCGGAATAATACGCGGCTTCGAACAACGAGAACGCGACCATGGCCGACGCGAGGCGGATGTCGATCGTCGGCGACAGCCCGAGCACGCCCTGCAGCAACTGCGGCACGATCAGGAAGAACCACAGCAGCACCATCACGAGCGGGATCGAGCGGAACACCGTCACGTACGCTTTCGCGAACCATGCGAGCGGCTTCACGCCGGACAGCCGCAGCAGCGCCAGCAGCGTGCCCCAGACGATCCCGATCACGATCGCGATCAGCGTGATCTTGAACGTGACGACCGCCCCCGACCACAGCGTCGGCAGCGCGCCGGGAATACTACTCCAGTCGAACTGATGCATCACTTGCCTCCGATATAGCCGGGCAGCCGCGTGCGGCCTTCGATCCAGCGCATGAACGCCATCACGACGAGGTTGATCAGCACGTAGGCGAGCGTGACCGCGATGAACGACTCATAGGTCTGCGCGGTGTAGTCGACGAGCTGGCGCGCCTGTGCGGACAGGTCGAGCAGGCCGATCGTCGACGCGACGGCGGAGTTCTTGAAGATGTTCAGGAATTCCGACGTGAGCGGCGGCACGATGATCCGGTACGCGACGGGCAGCAGCACGTAGCGATACGTCTGCCATTGCGTGAAGCCCATCGCGAGGCCGGCCGCGCGCTGGCCCTTCGGCAGCGCGTTGATCCCCGAGCGCACCTGTTCGCACACGCGCGCGCCCGTGAACAGGCCGAGACAGACGATCGACGCGGTAAAGAACTGCGTGCCGGGCGGCAACTGCTTGATCCAGGTGCCGATCGACGCGGGCAGCAACTCGGGTATCACGAGATACCAGACGAAGAACTGCACGATCAGCGGGATGTTCCGGAAGATCGACACGTACACGGTGCCGATCGCGGCGAGCCACTTGTTCGGCACGGTGCGCAGCACGCCGAACAGCGACCCGACGATCAGCGCGATGACCCAGGCGACGAGCGACACTTCGATCGTCACCCAGAAGCCGGACATCAGCCATCCGAAATAAGTCGTCGGCTCGCCGGTCGACACGGGGCTCAGAAAGATGCCCCAGTTCCAGTGGTAAGACATGGGCAAGACTCCAGCAAAAAGAAACGGAAGAAGCGTGGCCTCTTCCGTCTCATTAGCGTCATTTCTGCATCAACGGCCGTGTGGTCAGTCGAGCGCCTTGTCGTTCGGGTTCGCGTACAGCTTCTTCATCGAATCGGACAGCGGGAAGTTCAGGTTCAGCCCCTTCGGCGGAATCGGGTTCTCGAACCACTTCGCGTAAATCTTCGCGGCTTCGCCCGACTTCTCGACTTGCGAGATCGCGTCGTCGACGACCTTCTTGAAGTCGGCATCGCCCTTGCGCATCATGCAGCCGTAAGCCTCTTCCGATTGCGGCGTGCCGACGATCACCCACTCGCCCGGCTGCTTCGCCTTCGCGCGCTCGCCCGCGAGCAGCGCGTCGTCCATCATGAACGCGACCGCGCGGCCCGATTCCAGCGTGTTGAACGAATCGCCGTGATCCTTCGCGCTGATGATATTCATGCCGAGCTGCTTGTCGTTGTTCATCTTGCGCAGCAGGCGCTCAGACGTCGTGCCGGCGGTCGTCACGACCGTCTTGCCCTTCAGGTCGGCGAAATCCTTGACGCCCGAATCCTTCTTCGTCATCAGGCGCGTGCCGATCACGAAGATCGTGTCGGAGAACGCGGCTTGCTGCTGACGCTCGAGGTTGTTGGTCGTCGAGCCGCACTCGATGTCGACCGTGCCGTTCTGCACGAGCGGAATACGGTTCTGCGACGTGACGGGGATGTTCTTCACCTGCAGGTTCGGCAGGTTCAGCTTCTTCTTCACCGCGTCCACGATCTTCAGCTGGAACTCGCGCGAATAGCCGACCACCTGCTGGTTCTGGTCGTAGTAGGAGAACGGAATCGACGATTCGCGGTGGCCCAGCGCGATCACGCCCGTGTCCTTGATCTTCTTCAGCGTGCCAGTCTCCTGAGCGTACGCGCCGCTTGCGAACGCGCACAGCGCCGCGGCCATCAGGACTGCCTTGTGGTATTTCATTTTGGTCATCTCCTTGGCTAAAACCCGCGCCAGTGTATCAAAGTAATATTTTTGAAAGTACTGGTTGTTTACCGCACTACGAATCGCCCTGTGCGAAGCCTTCCTCCCGGCTCCGGGCGCTCCAGATGCGCGCGCGGGCGGTGCCGGATTCGGCACCGCCCGCGCGGGTTCATATCCACAATCGGGTGGATTGCGTCATGAATCGATCATGGTCGTCGATCGGGGACGCCCGGTTAGGGACGCCCGGTTAGGGACGCCCGGTCGGGGACGCCCGATCAGGGGTAGAGGCCGCGCATTTCGCGCGCCATCAGGATGCGCTTGCACGCGACGATGAACGCCGCCGTACGCACCGTCACCTTGTGCTCTTCCGCGACCGCCCACACGCCGGCGAACGCTTCGCGCATCACGCGCTCGAGACGATGGTTGATCTCGTCTTCCGTCCAGAAGAAGCTCGAGAAATCCTGCACCCACTCGAAGTACGACACGGTCACGCCACCCGCGTTCGCGATCACGTCGGGGATCACGAGCACGCCGTTCGCGCTCAGAATGTCGTCCGCCGCCGTCGTCGTCGGGCCGTTCGCGCCTTCGACGATGATCTTCGTGCGGATCTTCGCCGCGTTCTTCTCGGTGATCTGGTTTTCCAGCGCCGCCGGGATCAGGATGTCGGTCTCGACCGTCCAGAACTCGTCGTTCGGCATCGGTTCCGCGCCTTCGAAGCCCGCGACGCCGCCGGTGCGGGCGACGTGGTCGAGCAGCTTGTTCGAATCGAGGCCGGCCGGCTGGTAGATCGTGCCCGTGTGATCCTGCACCGCGATCACCTTCGCGCCCGCTTCCTGGAACAGCTTCGCCGCGATGCCGCCGACGTTGCCGAAACCTTGCACCGCGATACGTGCGCCTTCGATTTCCAGGCCCTTCTTCTTCGCCGCTTCGGAGCCGACGACGAACACGCCGCGGCCCGTTGCTTCCTTGCGGCCGAGCGAACCGCCGAGCGCGATCGGCTTGCCGGTCACGACGCCGGTCGACGTCTGGCCCTGGTTCATCGAGTACGTGTCCATCATCCACGCCATCACCTGTTCGTTGGTGTTGACGTCCGGCGCCGGGATGTCCGTGTTCGGGCCGATGATGATGCCGATTTCGCTGGTGTAGCGGCGCGTCACGCGTTCGAGCTCACCACGCGACAGCTTGCGCGGGTCGACGCGGATGCCGCCCTTCGCGCCGCCGTACGGCACGTTCACGGCCGCGTTCTTCACCGACATCCATGCCGACAGCGCCATCACTTCCGACAGCGTCACGTCCTGGTGGTAGCGCACGCCGCCCTTGCCCGGACCGCGCGACACGTTGTGCTGCACGCGATAGCCTTCGAAGTGCGCGACGGTGCCGTTGTCGAGCTCGATCGGGCAGTCGACGATCAGGATGCGCTTCGGACGCTTCAGCGTTTCGAGCCAGCGCGACAGCGAACCGAGGTACGGCGCGACGCGATCGACCTGCTGAAGGTAGTTGCCCCACGGGCCGAGATCGTCGGCGTGCAGGTAGGACGGGATGGACTGCTGTTGCGAAGACATGGACACTCCAACGTTCAACGGATTGCGCACATTGTCGAAAAAGCCGTTTTTTTTATCCAATGCCGTTTGTTTATTCGATTATGCGTTTCTTGCATGATCGCGATTTTTCGCAAATCCGCGGTCGATTTGCGCAAGAACGGCCGCGATCGGCCGTGCATCGCGTTCGTGAAAACCGGATCGGACAGGCGCGGGCCGGCCGCGGGACAGCCGTCCGATAGACGCTGCAGGAGCGCCGTCAGCCGGCCGGGTCGATCGGCCGGATTGACCGTCGGCGGTTAACCGGCGATCAAGCGGCGGCGTCGCCGGTCGTGTCGCGCAGTTCGTCGCGCACGACGTCCCACAGCGCCCGCACGAGCTTCTGCCGCGGATCGTCGCCCTGCAGCGCGAGCTTGTCGCAGTACAGCCGGATCTCCATCGTCAGCGTGAACGGATGCGCGCCGCCGCGCGCCGACCGGTCGAGCCGGATCAGCCGGCCGCCCGCGACCGCATCGTCGACCGCGCTGTGCGGCAGGAACGCGACGCCGTGGCCCGCGAGCGCCATCGCCTTCAGCCCCTCGGCCATGTCGGTTTCGTAGACGCGATCGAGAAACAGCCGCGTCGGCGCGTTCGCGATGATGACTTCGGTCATCCGGCCGAGATACGCGTTCGGCGTATACGACAGGTACGGCACGCGCGCGTCGGCCGCGCCCGGCAGCGTATGGCGCGGCCGGCCCGCGCGACCGGGCGCCGAGAACGGGCTGATCGGCTCGCTGCCGAGGATCAGCATGTCGTAGCGGGCCGGGTCGAGCGCGACCGGATGGCTCGGGTGGTGATAGCCCATCACGAGGTCGCAGCCGCCCTCGACCAGCGACAGCACCGCGTCGTGCACGTTCAGCGCGCGCAGCCGCGTGTGGACCTGGCCCATCTTCGCCTCGATCCGCTCGAGCCAGCGCGGGAAATACGTGAGCGACAGCGTGTGCGGCACCGCGAATTCGATCGTCGGCACCGGCGCGCCGACGTGGCCGCGCAGCAGCGTGCGCGCCTCGTGCGCCTGCGACAGCATCGTCAGCGCCTGCTCGTAGAAGATCTGCCCGGCCTGCGTGAGCCGCGTCGGATAGACCGAACGATCGATCAGCTCGGTCGCGAGCCACGCCTCGAGCGCCTGGATGCGCCGCGAAAACGCCGGCTGCGACACGTGCCGCAGCTCGGCGGACCGGCTAAAGCTGCGCGTCTCCGCGAGCGAGACGAAGTCTTCGAGCCATTTCAGTTCCATGCAGGCGGGCGCGGCGGGCGGCGGTCGGGAAGAAGCCTGCATTCTACCGGCGGGCGGCCCCGGCCGGCGGCGTCGAACGCGGCCCGGCAAGCCGGCGCGGGCCCCCGCCGGCACGCCATTCGCGCGCCGCCCCGGTGCCGCCCGAACCGCGCGCGCCCGCGGCAGCCACGGCCGGACCGGTT